>JAUQQB010000070.1 GCA_030550075.1 Chloroflexota bacterium
GCGCCTTCGGTGCCCGGCTCGCCCCCAAACCCCCAAGGAGCCAAAACCAAAAATCAAATCTGGATGAAGCACCAGCTTGGGCGCAATGGTCCCTTTACGGGCTCTTTGCCCCATCCCTCTTCTTCCCCTCCCCACGGCCCTTTAGGCCGCGGGGAGGAGGAGTGGAAGATCTTTCAGAGGTTGGGGCGGGACTGAAGGCTCCGCCCCAACCCCGAAAACCCCACTCCCACCATTGGTTAGTAAGAGTCCTAACGGAGAAGACGGAGCCCCGTGCCCCTTTCTCCTCTCTCCCCGCAACATTTTGGGCAGTGGAGAGAGGGGAAAATTTATGCATGTTAGATAAGCTCTTAGCGCGTGGGGCGGCGCGCTTTCGACGCACTGCCTCACGCACCCCATCATTCCTACCTCGTTTATGTCGCTTCACAACGTGAAGGGGGGAATGAGAAGATCCTCTTTCCATAAAGTTCGAAAGCCAGGATAACCTATTACCCTATTCTTCTACGTAAGGCTTTTGGGAATCAATCTCCCGCCAGTTAAAGGAGAACTGAATGGGCTCCACCACCAGTGGATGGTCCCTTCGCAACGGATGCCCTTCCCACTCCTCCGGCAGCAAGATACGACGCAGATCCGGATGGCCCTCGAAGCGGATGCCAAAGAGATCGTAAACCTCCCGCTCGTGCCAGTTCGCCGTGGGCCAGATCCCCGTCACGGTGGGAACCACCGGGTCCTCCTCTTCCAGGAAGACTTTCACGCGGAGCCGAAGGTTATGGGGAAGGGAGTAGAGGTGGTAATTCACAGCGAACCGGGGGCGCTCCGGCCAGTAATCCACTGCGCACAGGTCCGAGAGGAAATTGAACCGGCACGCCGGGTCGTCCCGGAGGAAGCGGCAGAGCTCCACCAGGGCCTCCCGGCGAACCACCAGGGTGGTTTCCCCTCGAAATTCGATGACCTCTTGAAGGGCCTCGGCAAAACGGGCCCGGACCGCTTCCACCACTTCCTGGATGGACACCTCGATCCTCCTGAGCTCAAAAAATGATGGATTAGGAGGCCTCGCCATCCTGCCTGCTCAAACCGGTTTCTCCCCCTTCCCGGCTGGGGGAGAACCGATAGGCTTCGTGTTGCCTGTGCAGGATAAACCCCTCCCCGCGACCCTGCGGGCCGCGGGGAGGGGATGAATGGATCGCTCTGGAAGTTGAGGGACCGCTTCAGGCGGCCGGACCTCCCAATTCCTCAGTGGATGGGGCCCGTTCCGCCTTCGGCTAACCCCTCACCGGGGAGATCCGCTTCGGGTGCCTTTTCGAATCTTCTCATGGAGCAGCAGGATCCCCTCGATCAATCCCTCCGGACGAGGCGGGCAACCTGAGACATAAACGTCCACCGGGATGATCTCATCTACCCCCTGGACGATGGCGTAGTTGTTGAACACGCCGCCGGTGGAAGCGCAATCCCCCATGGCGATCACCCATTTGGGCTCAGTCATCTGATCGTAAAGCCGCCGAACCACAGGGGCCATCTTCCGGCTCACCCGCCCGGCCACGATCATCAGGTCTGCCTGGCGGGGGGAAGCGCGCATGATCTCCATGCCAAACCGGGAGAGATCGTAATGGCTGGCCTGGGTGGCCATCATTTCAATGGCACAGCAGGCCAGGCCAAACAGTAAGGGCCACATCGCCCGGGTGCGCCCCCAGGCGGCCACCCATTCCAGGGCCTCCTCCAGGGTGGTCACCACCACGCCCATCTCCCCCGTCTTCTGACCAGGCGCCATTTCCACCACCGGCCGGCTCACCGTTCCCATTCGAATGCTCCTTTCCGCCATGCATAGACATATCCGATCAGCAGGATCAGGACAAAGAGCGCCATCTCAACCAACGCCAAAGTCTTTAGGGATCGTATCTGCAAAGCCCAGGGATAGAAGAAAATAATTTCGATATCGAATAGAATAAAAAGCAAGGCAGTGAGATAAAACTTAACCGGGAAGCGCCGTTGTGCTGGCCCGATGGGGATCATGCCGGATTCATAAGGGAGGTGCTTGCGGCGGCTCGGCCGCCTGGGGGCCAGCAGGTGAGGAGCGATGAGAGCGACCCCTCCGATCCCGAGTCCCACCAGGATCAGCATCAGGATCGGCACATACTCCAGAAGGGCTCCCTCCGGCATCGACATGCTCCCCCAGGAAGTCTTTTGTTCATTCTACCACAATCGGGGGGAGCGTCAACCTTCCGTGCTTTCCGGAACAAAAGGGCATCACCGGTGAAGCGCTGAGCCCGGGGCCGGAATTTAACGATGACAATGATCAACTAAAACGAACAGGCGCTCGTTCTGTTCGCTGTCAAGGGGTGGGGCCGGAGGCTACACCCAGAACAATCCGTGTTTCCTCCTGCTCGTGCAGGACTTCCAGCACGGTATAGCCATTACGCCTCGCCCATGCGGTGACGGTGAACTCGTCCGCGTAACCCTTCACCCATACCTCCACCGCCTCCCCCGGGCCCAGGCCCGTCAGGGCCTGCTGAACCCGGCCGATGGGTGAATCGGTGCACAGCTCGATCCCCGCCCGCAGATCCACGGTCCGCACGATCTGCGCCATCGTTTTCCTCCGATCCCTGAGGGCGGGCCTCCCGGTTGAGAGACCCGCCCCGCTCGCCCTCAGCGTTCAATGGGCACCCCAATGGTGTTGCCCCACTCCGACCAGGAGCCGTCATAGTTGCGGACGTTGGGGTATCCCAGGAGGTGACGCAACACGAACCAGGTCACCGAGGAGCGCTCCCCGATGCGGCAGTATGTGATGATCTCTTTGTCCGGCGTGATCTCCGCTGCCTCATAAATCTGGCGCAGGGAATCCGGATCTTTAAAGGTGTCATCGTCGTTGAGGGCCTTCGACCATGGGATGTTCACCGCACCCGGGATGTGGCCGCCGCGCTGGGCCGCTTCGTTGGGGTATTCCGGCGGCGCGGTGATCTCCCCGCTGAACTCCGCCGGCGACCGCACATCCACCAGGGCCACCCCCCGCTTCCCCAGAACGTTCAGCACATAGGGGAGATGGGCCCGCAGCCGGGCATCCGGCTCCCGCGCCCGGTAAGTCGCTGGCGGATAAGCGGGCACCTCCTCGCTGAGAGGACGCTTCTCCTCGATCCACTTTTTCCGACCCCCGTTCAACAGTCGCACGTCCTGATGGCCGTAGAGCTTATAGATCCAGAAAGCGAAGGCGGCGAACCAGTTCCGGAAGTCACCATAGAGCACCACGGTGGTGTCGTTGGCGATACCGGCCCGGCTGTTGAGGGCCTCAAAGGCCTCCCGGCTCAGGATATCCCGCCGCACCGGGTCGTTCAGGTCTTTGCGCCAGTCGAAGAGGACCGCACCGGGGATATGGCCCAGATGATACGCGCTGCCCGGGTCATAGTCGACTTCCACAATCCGCACCTTCGGGTCCTGAAGGTGCTGCGCCACCCACTCCGTGTCTACCAGCGCCAGAGGATCCGCATACGTCGCCATGGCAACCTCCCTTCACAGTTCATCTCGGGAGCAAAAAGGGTTAGATCGGATCCCTCATCCATCGCCCCTCATATCCCTATCCCCAGGATCCGGATATAAAGGGACGAAGGCGGAAAACCCCAACCGAAGATCCAGGAAGTGGGAAGATCTCAGCTTAGGAAGTAGAGAAATTCGGAGGTGGGGAAAGCGGGGACAGGAGGAGGTCGATTCCACTCAGCGGGGCGCGCGTCCCAAGCGGGCGGCCGCCTCCTGCCCCCGCTCAGGACAGATACAGGCGTTCATCGAGGAAATCAAATCCACCTGCTGCGCGATCCGCCATCGCGGAGCGCCCCTCACGCCAGCCGGTGGGGTTGAACGCATTCCTGCCATGGCCTTCAATGGCTCCAGGATTTTGGCGTTATATATAGCACGCTCCCCAATTTTTGTCAAGGGGATCAGCGAAAAGAGATCTCCCAATGAAGGCGAAGTCCAGCGCCTTCGGCGCTGGGCTCCAAAAGCGAGCCGGCGGCACACCCACTGCCCCCTCAATCAGGTTTGTCCAGCCCTCAGATCCCTGATAAGATACCTCATTGAGGCGTTCTCAGAAGCAGAACGCTTGAGCGTTTACCCTGTTGGCTTGCCAGGATGCGGGAATGGCGAGCGGCAAAGTGCATCTACATCAACAGGTTCCTGCACGGATCATCTCTGCGGAGGATCATCCCGATGAAGGTTGTGCTGCTGCGAGATGTGCCGAACCTGGGGCGGGCCGGTGAGGTGAAAGAAGTCGCCGACGGCTACGCTCGAAACTATCTGATCCCCAGGGGATTAGCCTCACCCGCCACTGAAGGTCTCATCCGCCATGCGGCGGAAACCCGGCAGGCTGCGGAGCAGCGCCGGGCTCGCCAATTGACCTCTGCTCGAGAGATGGCGGACCGCCTCCATGGCGCCATCGTGACGATCCGGGCACGGGTGGGCCAAGGCGATCGGCTCTACGGCTCGATCACATCCCAGCAGATCGCCGAGGCGATCGCCCAACAGCTGGGCGTGGAAATCGATCGGAGGCGGATCGAACTGGACGCCCCAATCCGGATCCTGGGGACCCATCCGGTGAAGGTGCGGCTGGGACCGGAGATCTCCGCTCAGGTGCAGGTCGTGGTGGAACGGGAGGCATAGGAGTGGGTATCGGAGAACAACTGCGGGCGGCCCGAGAAGCCCGAGGGATCTCCCTGGAGGAGGCCGCTGCAGGGACGCGGATCAAACGCACGTATCTGGAGGCCCTGGAGGATGAGGCCTTCTCGCTTCTCCCCAGCCCGGCCCACGCGCGCGGGTTCCTGCGTCGCTACGCCCGCTGGCTGGGACTGGATGAGGCAGTCCTCCTCTCAGAATGGGATGGGATGGCCACGGCTGTCCCTCCGACGCGGCCATCCCGCATGCCCTCCATGTTCGAACTGACCCGCATCCCGACCCGCCTGGCCCTTCCATGGCGCCCCTTCGCCGCCATCGGCCTTGCAGCCCTGCTGATCATGGGCGTCGTCAGCCTTATTCGGGGGCCATGGCGGGCTCGATCCATCGGTCTTCCTCCTGCGCCTACTGTGACCGGAGCTCCTTCCATCCCATCCGCCACCGCGACCCCTGCATCCGTGGCTGCCCTCCCGATGCTCCGGCTGGAAGTGGAGGCCAGCGAGCACGTCTGGGTGCGAATCCAGGCGGATGGTCAGGTGGTCTATCAGGGCCTGCTGCGGCCAGGAGAAACCCGCGCCTGGGAGGCTCGCTCCACATTGCAGCTGGATACGGGGAACGCCGCCGCTCTCCAGGTGCGCCTCAACGGCCGCCCGGAAGGTCCCCTGGGCGGACGCGGGGAGATCGTCCGTAAAACGTGGTCCAGGTAAGGGCACCCCTTGTAGGCACCCTTTGGGGGCAGGCACAAGGCCTGGCCTCACAACCGGCATTCGGGCGTGATGGATGGGCATCCCTCGCGGGTGCCCACGGCCAGTGTTCACCTTCTCCGCAGGGACACCCCATGGGTGCCCCAGATAAAAATCGAGGGGCCTTCATGAAGGGCTGGTGGTCGATTCTGGGAACTGTGGAATACCAGGCGGCATGGGCGCTGCAGCGGGCGCTGGCCGAGGCGCGCGCTGCCCAGGAGATCCCTGACACCCTGCTTCTGCTGGAGCACCCCCACGTCTTCACCCTGGGGCGCTCCGCCCGGCCGGAGCATATCCTGTGGGACGAAGCGGAACGAGCCCGCCGTGGAGTCGCAGTGGTGATCACCGATCGCGGCGGGGATGTCACGTACCACGGTCCGGGCCAGGTCGTGGGCTATTTCATCCTGGACCTTCAGGCCCTTGGCCTGGACAAAGTCGCCTTCGTCCGCCGGATCGAGCAGATGCTGGTGGAGACCCTGGCCCGCTTTAGTATCGCTGCGGGGACGATCCCTGGAGCCCCGGGAGTGTGGGTGCAGCCGGATGTGATGAGCCGATGCGCCTGGTGTCCACCTCATCTCCGGCGAGCTCCCGCCAAGATCGCCGCCATCGGCGCGCGGGTGGACGCCCGGGGGATCACCACACATGGGTTTGCCCTGAACGTGTGCCCCGACCTCACCTATTTCTCTGGGATCATCCCCTGTGGCATCGCGGATAAGGGTGTGGTCTCGATGGCGATGTTTCTGGGGGAACCGGAGGACCAGGCAGCGCGGGCGCGACAAATCGCCGCCGTTCAGGAGGCCCTCGCCCGATCCTTCGGAGAGGTCTTCGGCCTAGATGTGGAACGGGTGGATCCCGCCCGCATCTGGGCATGGGCCTCATTTGTGAGCACTTCGCCCTTCCCACCCACGCCAGGAGTCGCGTGATCCCCTGCCCCTGCATCAGCAGTCGGTCCCGCATCCTATCGATAAGGAATCAGATATGCGCGAGGAAGAGCCCCTCGATGCCTATTCCCAAACGGTGATCCGTGTGGTGGAGCAGGTCGGTCCGGCAGTGGTCAGCATCCGGCCGGCGGGGCACCTTCGACGTCGTCAGGCTCTGGAGCCGATGGGCTCCGGTTTCTTCATCACCCCGGACGGCTATCTCCTGACCAACAGCCACGTGATCCGACACATTCGGGATCCCGAGGTGACGCTAATCGATGGCCGCTCGTTTCCCGCCCGCATTGTCGGCGAGGATCCCTACACCGATCTGGCCGTCCTGCGGGTGGAGCGTGGGGAAACCTTCCCGGCTGCACGGCTGGGCGATTCCTCCCGCCTGCGCCTGGGGCAGTTAGTGGTGGCTATCGGCAACCCCCTGGGTTTCCATTTCACGGTATCCGCCGGGATCATCAGTGGATTAGGACGGGCGCTCCAGGGCCCCGGGGGCCAGGTGATTGAGGATATCATCCAGACGGACGCGGCCCTCAACCCGGGGAACTCCGGTGGTCCTCTGGTCGACAGCCGGGGCGAGGTCATCGGTGTGTGCGTGGCCACGATCCTGGGGGCGGAGAACATCGCCTTCGCCATCCCCAGCCACACCGCGGAATGGGTCGCTGCGTTGCTGATCAAAGAGGGGCGCATCCGCCGCGCCTATCTGGGGATTGTAGTCCAGATCCGCCCCATCGCATGGCCAACCCCTGCCACTGGCCTGGAGATCCTGGAGGTGGATCCCCGGGGGCCGGCGGCCCAGGCCGGGCTTCAGGAGGGGGATATCCTGATCCGGATCGGGGAGCAATCGGTGAAGAGCCTGGGGGAGCTGCATCGGTTCCTGGCCCACTGGCCTCCGGGACGTCCGGTGGAGGTCCAGGTGATGCGCCAGAACCAAATGCGGACTTTCACGGTGGTCCCAAGGGAAGCGCCCTCGCCTCAACGGTGACCCGATGAGCCTGCCTGCGCCTTATCGTTTTCTGGATCTCGCCGGCTCCCCCCGGGAGGTGGGGGAGACGTTGGGCCGCCTTAGCCCTCCCTTCCGGCGGCCGTCGTGGTGGCCCCCTGCTCCCGATCTTGAATTCGCCGAAGCATGCCGCCGACTCGTAGGCCGCTGGCATCCTTCCCTGCTGGAAGAATACGAAGGCTACGCCGCCGCCCAGGGGCTGGATCCCATGCGCCTCTGGCAACAGGTTTGCCGAACCTCCCTTCGATCCCGCCCGTTCGCCTGTTCGGCGGTGGCTTGGCGGGATCCGGAGGGCTGGATTTGGGTAGGGCGGAATTATGATTTCCAGCCCATCCAGCGGATCCGGGATCTGATCCGGCTTTGCCCCCGAGATGGCCTGGCCTCCCTGGGGATGATGGGGAGCGCACCGGGGGGGCGATACGATGGGGTCAACGAGGCCGGGCTCTTCGTCTCCCTTCATGCCGTCATGGCGGATGCGCCGCCTCCCCGACCCGGGATCCCTTTCCACCTGATCCCGCGCATCCTGCTGGAGCGCTGTCGCACCGCAGAGGAAGCGGTGGAGGCCCTGCTCCGCATGCCTCACATGCTGCCGCTGAATTTCCTGGTTGCGGATCCCCAGCATGTCTACGCAGTGGAAGTTCATCCACTAACTGTGGCGATCCGGGAGCCGGGGGGAGATGTCATGGCCGTGACGAACCATTATGAGCACCCCGCCATGCGAGCCTGGCAGGGGCGTCGGGATCTGCGCTTCTCGATCCGTCGGAAGGAGCGATTGGAGCAATGGGTTGCAGCGGGTGGCGGATCGCCTCGCGAGCGCCTCCGCGAGGCCTTAAGCGACCACGAGGCGCCCCTCTGCGGGCATCGTCCCGGGTTCACCACTTTATGGTCTCTGATCGCCGATCTGGGCCATCGTCGGATCGAATACGCCATGGGCTTTCCCTGTCACACGTCCTTTGTTCCATTCCCGTGGCCGGGGCCTGAGCCCGCCACTGACATTACGCTACCGGGGAGTCGCCTCTACAGATGGTAGGACAACTGCTCGCAGTTGTCCTACCATAAAGCAGGCAAAAGCGTGTAAGAATTGTAAATAGGAGTTACGCTGTTGGCCTTATTCCCTCGGGGAATCCTTTAAAGGGGGGAGGGGCCCCTCAACTCCCTTTGTTAGAGGTCAACTACGTAAGTCCTAGATAAAAATAAACCATCCTTCTCCCCGCGAAGGGAGGGGCCTGAGCGCAGTGGAGCGGAGATGGAGACGGAGCGAAGACCCTCTGATTTCTTCATCCGGCTACAGTTGATTCGTCGGGTGCGGGAAGGCCTGGCGGAAGGGATCGTGTGGATCGCCGCGCCACCGGGTTATGGGAAGACCACGTTGCTCCGCCTCCTGGAGAGCGATCTGCCAGGCAGCCGTTACCTTCCCCTTCGCCCGGATGTCATTGATCCTCAGCGCCTGCGGGAGACGCTGGCCGCTGCGGAGGGGACGAAGATCTTCCTCCTGGATGATCTCCACCACCTGGCGGAGGGGCCCGAGGCGATCGAGGAGCTGGCCGGGATGATCGCCCGAAACCCCCGCAGCTGGGTCATGGGCGGCCGCTGGATCCCGGAACCCCTCACCCAGGGATCGTTTCCCCAGACCTGGCTCACGGAAGAGGATCTGGCGTTCTCCCCGGAGGAGATCGCGTGGATCCTGGGAGTTTCTCGGGAGCAGGCGCAGCAGCTTCATGCACGCACCCGGGGTTGGCCGATGGCCATCGCATGCCTGGCCCAACCCAGCACCGGTCCCTTGCTGATAGAACGATGGCCTCAGGCTCAGAACCGGTTGTTCGCTGAGCTGGCCCGCTCGCTCCTGAGCACCCTCCCCGAGGATCTCCAATACTTTCTCTTTCGAACGGCGATTCCCCTCTCGTTCAACATGGACCTGGCTGCAGCCCTGCTCGAGGATCAACCGGACCTGCAAGCGCAGATCCCCCGGCTACTGAGGGAGGTCCGTCGGCGGAGGCTCTTTCTGGAATCCGCAGGCCCGGCGGGCTGGTGGCGTTATCACGAACTGTTCCGCGAGTTTCTGCTCCATCACACTCCGGAATCCCCGTCCACGATCTTCGCCCGGACGGTGCGGTGGTTCGAGCAGCGGGGGGATCTGGAGCATGCCATTGAACATGCCCTGGCGGGCAGACTGGAGGGGGAAGCCTTCCGTCTGTTGCGCGCCCTGCCCGACGACTGGATCTGGCGCCAGGGACGCCAGTGGACGTTCCGGCGCTGGGTGTTAAGCCTGAGCGAGCTGGCGCGCCGCCGGGCTCCCGATCTCCTGTTACGCCTGGGAAAGGAAATCCATCGAGCCGGCCGCGCGGAGGAGGGACGGGCGCTCCTGCACCAGACGCTGCGGCAAGCAGAGGAAGCCAATGATCCGGAGCTCCGGCTGCGGGCTGTGTCCGCGCTGGCTTCCGCTTTCTATATCGAAGGCCGATTTCGAGAAAGCCTGGCCTGGAGTCTGGAAGGGCTTGCCGGGGCGTCCACCCTCGAACTCCGGAAACGCCTGCTGAAAGCGGCGGCGGATGCCTGTGTCGGATTGGGTCGATTGGGAGAAGCCCGCCGGTTTTACCGGGAGGCCTTAGCGATCGCCGAGCGCCAGGGCGATCCCCACTATCCGTTCTTCCTTCGCCACAACCTGGCGGTCGGGGTGGAGCTCGTGGCCGGACGATTTGCGGAAGCGCGGACGCTTCTGCTCACCAATTCCCCCTATTATGAAGACCGACCAGCCCAGCGGATCACCCACCTCCTGGGATGGGGGATCCTGTTGGTTGAAACGGGGGATTGGGAACGCCTGG
>JAUQQB010000071.1 GCA_030550075.1 Chloroflexota bacterium
AAAAAACCCCGTGGGGGGGGGCCGGGGGCCCCTCCGCCCCCCCCCCCCCGCCCCCAAAGCCCCCATGGGGAACGAACTGCGTAACTCCTAACCATTTAAGGAGGATGGCGCCCCCTTCCAGGGGGTTCCAGGGATTGTGGGCAAGCAAACGGATCAGGAAGTCTCAGGAGCACAATGTGGGATGAGCCTCCGGGTTCGCGTCAGTTTCGTCATTTTGCTGTTGCTATTGCCAGCCCTCGGGCTGGCGATCGCCCGGGCGGAGGCCCGACGAGCGCAGGAGATTGCTCAGGCCCTCGGGAGCCTGGAGCAGGTGACCAGCTATGGCCGCGAACTCCTGCGACGTCAAGAGGCCGAGGCCGCCGATTTCCTCGCGCAATTGGCCCAGCTCCCGGAGGTCCAGCAGGCCCTCCGGAACCCAGCAGCCTGTTCCCAGCGCCTGGCGGAACTGCGGGCGCTTTTTCCGCGGTATGTGAACCTCGGGGTGGCAGATCGGAAAGGGGATGTCCGATGTAGCGCCGTGTCGCTTCCCGGCCCGGTGAACGTCGCCGATCGCCGATGGTTCCGACGCGCGCTGGAGACCGGCGTGTTCTCCGTGGGGGAATATCAGATCGGCCGCATCACGGGGAAGCCGGTCCTGGTGTTCGGAACGCCTATTCCGGATCAGGCAGGCGACATCCTTCAGGTTCTCTTCGCCAGTATCGAAGTGCAGGAGCTGAGCGAGCTGCTCGCCTCCCTTCCACTTCCCTCCGGGGCCTGGAGCGCGATGCTGGACGCGCAGGGGATCGTGCTGGCCCGCTGGCCGGAGGGAGAGCCCTCTCCTGGAACGCCTTTCCCGGACCATGCCGTGATTTCCATGGTCCAATCTGGGGAGTCCAATCGCTGGATCCATCAGAATGCGGATGGGCAGCAATGGATCGCGCTGATCATGCCGGTTCGCCCTGCCGAACTCACACTAGTGGTAGAGGTCCCAACAAGTGTGTTATTCGCCGAAGTGAATCGAATGCTTCAGGGAGATCTCGCGATCCTGGGTGGGTTGCTCCTCCTGCTCCTGATCGGCACCTACGTGGGGACCGAATGGGCAGTGCAACGACCAATCCGAAAGTTGATACATGCAGCCTCCCAGCTCGCAGCGAGGGATCCGCAAGCGCTTTCCTCGCTTTCCGGATTTGGGAGCAGCGAATTTGGAGCCCTGGCTGACGCATTCCGGCAAATGGCCATTGCGGTTGAACGCCAGGCATCCCGACAGCAGGCATTGACAGCGCTATTGCTCCGGATGACCCAGGCCCACCCCCAGCTGGAACCCATGCTGAAGGTGGGGTTAGATTCCTTGCTGGAAGCGTTGGGCCTTTCCTGCGGATGGATCGAGTTTCGCCCTCGCTCAGAAAGATCCCTCCTTCGGATTCAGCGCGGATGGTCCACCTCGCCGCCCTTCGATCTGCAGGAAACGCTGCAGGCCTCCGGCCTGCCGCTGGAATCCCCCTGGCGGTTTCCGGAGGGTCAGGAGATCCCAGGTCCCCTGCGTGCAGCCCTGAAAGCTGCCGGCCTCTATGCCGCCGCCTACTTCCCACTGATGCGAGAAGGGGAATGGGCGGGTGGCCTGGTCATCGGGACAAGGGAGCCACGGGCCTGGGCAGAGGAAGAGTGGTCTTTCCTGGAAACAGCTGCCCAGGCCGTCGGGCTGGTTCTGGAGCGGGCCGCTCTGCATGAGGCCGCGGACCGTCAAGCTGAAGAACTGGCCTTCCTCAACCGTCTGGCGCTTCAGGCCAACCGTGCCTCGGATCTGCATGAGCTGCTCAATACCGCTATCCGGGAGCTGGTCACTGTCCTCAGAGCGGATCGCGGTGCCATTGCACTGATCGCAGCCTCCGGTGATCACCTGGTCGTGACAGCGGAATATAACCCCCTTGACACGCCCTCCGGCCTGAGAGAACGCATCCCCATTGAGGGCAACCCTTCCATGGCATGGATCCTTCAGGAGCAGCAGCCCCTGGCGATTGAAGATATAGCCACTGATCCAAGGATCGCCCCTGTGCGTTCTCTGTTGGAACGGGTGCAGGTTCGCTCTTTGCTGATTGTCCCCCTGTGGATGGGAGACTGGATCGTGGGCACCCTTGGGATCGATCACGTCCGCGAATGCCATAGCTTCACACCGGAAGAGATCCGCTTAGCAGAGACCACGGCCCATCAACTGGCGGATGCCCTGAAACGGTTCCGAATGATCCACATCCTTCAAGCCCAGGCGGATCGTCTGCATGTCCTTTATCAAACAGCCCAGGCGCTTGCCGAGCTCCAGGATCTTCCCACCCTTTTGAGCCGCGCACTGGAGGAGATCCTGGCTCACCTTCCCGCTGACGGGGCCAGCGTTTATGTGACGGAAGAGAGGAACCCGGAGCAACTACGTGTGATCGTGGAAAAGGGATATTCCGCCACGCCGGTTATTCAGGCTTCTGCTCAGGCGGCGGAGGAAACCATCACCGGCTGGGTGGCTGCGCGAGGGGAACCCCTCTGGGTAGAGGATTGCGCCTGTTACCCTTATCCCCTAGCCAGTCGCCAGATTATCGAGCGGGAAGGAATCCAAAGCCACGCGGCCCTCCCGCTGCAGCGGGGCGAAGAGCGGTTAGGCGTGCTGCACGTGATCTGGCGGACACGGCAGATGTTCGATCCGGAGACACGGGATCTCCTGAAAAGCCTGGCGGATCTGCTGGCAGCGGGGATTTCCAACGCCCGGCTGGTGGAAGCGCTTCGCGAGACCGTGGCGCAGCGAGAGGCCCTGAACCGCGCCCTGGAGGAAGCGCTGGCCGCCCGGGAGCAGATGATCCAGAATGTCTCGCATGAGCTGCGTACCCCTCTGTCGGTGGCGATGGGTTATCTGGATCTCCTGCTCGATGGCGCCTTCGGCCCGCTGGCTCCGGATCAGCAGGAGGCGCTTCGAGCCAGCCGGAACCGGCTGGGGGAGCTCCACCGCTACGTGGAACTGCTGCTGACGCTGCAGATCGCACGAGGAGGCAGGTTCCCACGTCAACCCATGGACCTGCGGCAGCTGATCCAAACCGTGGCGCGGATCGTTCAATTGAGGCTGGATCCGGAGAAGCATCGTCTGGAACTGAACCTTCCCTCCCGGGCCGCATGGCTGGTGGGAGAAGCGGAAGGCCTGGCGCGAGCCATCGGGGAGCTTCTGGATAACGCCGTGAAATTCTCGCCCGATGGAGGGCAGATCGAGATGGAACTGCGGATCGAAGGCGGAGTGGCCCGGATCATCGTGCGGGATGAAGGGGTGGGGATCCCCGAGGAAGTGGTGGGCCGAATGGGGGAGCCCTTCTATCAGGTGGATGGGGGGACAACGCGGCGGTTCGGGGGAATGGGGATCGGGCTGGCGGTGGCCCGGGCGGTAGCCGAAGCCCATGGCGGGCGCTTATGGGTGCGTCCGCGTTCCCCGCGGGGCACCGAGGCGATCCTGGAGCTTCCCCTTGGGGGAATATGAGCTCACCTCATCCATGCCACTGCACAACCGGAGAAAGTAGGGGCGGGCGCTCGAGGGCTCTCGCTACGCTCGCGTATCTGGAGCACGCAGGGCCCGACGCAACTGCTCCACTCGCTCCCAGTAGGCCCGGGTCTGGCGGAAGGAGGAATCGCCCGCCCCCGGGTTCTCCACGACCTCCGGCCGCGTATGGGGTGGGGTGCCCAGGATCAGGATCCGCTGCCCCATGAAGACGGCCTCTTCAATGTGATGGGTGACCAGGATCATGGTCAGGGATTCCTCCTCCTTCAGCCGCCAGGTCAGCTCCTGAAGATCCTCCCGGGTCGGCGCGTCCAGCGAGACGAAGGGCTCATCCATCAGCAACAGATCCGGTTTCAACACCAGCGCGCGCGCAATCGCCGTCCGCTGGCGCTGGCCGCCGGAGATCTGCCCCGGATACCGATCCCGCATGGGGGTCAGCCCCAGGCGCTCCAGCCATGCGTTCACCGGCCCGACGATATCCGTCACCAGCGCATCCACTGGGGCGTGGCGCCCATCGGGCCCGTAGAACCGGCGGATGCGCAGGCCGAGGGCCACGTTCTCCCACACCGTCGCCCAGGGAAGGAGGCCATAGTCCTGGAGGATCAGGCCAGTGCGCGGACGCGGCCGCTTCAACGGCTGCCCATCGATCCGGATCTCGCCCCGCAGAGGCTGACGCAGTCCAGCCAGCAGGTAGAGCAGCGTGGTCTTGCCGCATCCCGAAGGGCCAATGATCGCCCAGGCCTCCCCCCGCGCCACGGACCAGGAGAAATCCTGAAAGAGCCATTGTCCACCATATCCGAACCAGATCTGCTCTACCTCAATCATACGATCGGATCCTCTTTTCGTAAGGGGACTTTGGACGATTCGCCGATCCCTCTATCCGGACAAAACATAACGGTTCGCCGGTATGGGTGAGAAATTTTTCGCCCCTACACGGGGGAATGATCGCCGGCTTCCTGAAAATGGGCCTCGATCCCAGGGCGATTATCCCGGGAATCAAAGGAGGATGCCTCTTCACCCTAAAATCGATATGAGCCAAAATGTTTCGTCCTTACGCAGGGGGAGATCAACCGGGCATCCTGAAAGGATTCTGGCACAAATGCGAGGGGTGGCGCAAAATTTCTACGAACCCACCACCCGTGGGAGAATCCCAGCCCATGGATCCGAAGGCAAGCACCCACGAGAAACCCAGCCTGGAGCAGAAGCTCCACACCCTGCCCGCCCGGCCAGGCGTTTATCTCTTCCACAACGCCCACGGAGAGATCCTTTATGTGGGCAAGGCCGTCTCCCTCCGCCACCGGGTCCGTTCCTATTTCCAGAACAGCGCCGACCTCTCCCCCCGGACCCGCCGCATGGTCCAGGAGATCGCGGACCTGGAGTTCCTCGTGACCGACTCGGAGCTCGAGGCGCTGATCCTGGAAGCGAACCTGATCAAACGGCACCGGCCGAAATACAACGTCCGCCTGAAGGACGACAAGCGCTACCCTTATATCCGCATCACGGTCCAGGACCCCTACCCCAGGGTCACAATCACCCGACGGATTGAGAACGACGGCGCCCTAACCTCGAAGAGGCAGACCAAGAACCCACCGCACGGGTTCTAAACATGAGCCAATCCCACTATGAGGAAATTCGGATGTGGCAACCGGAGCATCGGATGGAATGGATCCCGCCAGAGGAGGCGGGGCTCACGGATCGGGAACAGGAGATCCTCCGCCTGGTGGCCCAGGGGCTGGCCAACAAGGAGATCGCTTACCGCCTGGGGATCAGTCAGAACACCGTCAAAGTCCATCTGCGCAATATCTTTTCCAAAACCAACCTCCAGTCCCGCACCGAAGCCGCGATGTATGCGGTCCGCTTCGGACTGGTGACGCTGACGCCTTCCACTCCCATCATCGAGGGAGAGGAAGAAGAAACCCCCATCCCAGTGGAACCGTTGACGGCACCCGAGGAGGCGCGGGAGCCTGCATCGGCGATCGCTGCGGTGCTTCCCACGGAGGAACCCACCGTCACGGCCTTCCCACGCTGGCAGGCTGCCGTGCTCCTGATCGCTTTCCTCCTGGGGATTGCGTGGGCGCTGGGGCCTGCACCCACGCGCCCGGAAACACCCCGCGTGATCTTTCAGGGGGACCAGCCCGGCCAGGGCATCGAGCGCAGCGAAGCGCTGTCCCGATGGAAGCTGCTGAGCCAGATGCCCACGCCCCGGGCACGCTTCGCCCTCGCCTATTGGCAAGACTGGCTCATTGCCATTGGCGGGGAGGCCCCCGAGGGGATCACGGATCGGGTGGAGCGCTTCGACCTTCGCAGAGAAGTCTGGGAACGAGGAGCGTCCAAGCCACACCCGGTGGCAGCGGCCGCCGCCGGAGCGCTGGGGGATCGCATCTATGTGCCAGGCGGGGTCAACCTCCAGGGACAGCCGGTGGATTGGGTAGAAGTTTACGATCCGCAAACGGACCGCTGGTCCGAAGGCACGCCATTGCCGGGGCCGCTGGCGGCGTATGCGTTGGCTGTCGCTGGGGACCGCCTTTATCTCTTTGGGGGTTGGGATGGCCGCCGCGTGCAGGGAGTGGTCTGGATGCTGGATCCGGCGCAGGGCCGCTGGGAGCCCCGCGCGCCGATGCCTACCCCTCGCGCTTTCGCCGCTGCGGCTGTGCTGGACGACGTGATCTATGTCGTGGGGGGCTACGACGGTCAGCAGGAGCTGGCGACCTGCGAGCGCTACCGATTCGCCGCGGATCGCTGGGAGCCGTGCCCATCGTTGAACGTGGGGAGGGGTGGTCTGGCGCTGGCGGCGATGGACGGCCACCTCTTCGCCATCGGCGGCGGATGGCGGATCCCGCTGGCGTTCAACGAACGCTATCAACCCGGGGCTGATCGCTGGACGCCCTTTGAGACGCCGATCACTGGGACCTGGCGGAATCTATCTGCGGTGCCTGGAGATGGCGTCATCTGGATCCTGGGTGGATGGAGCGGAGAACTGCGCGCCGGGGTATGGCGCTTCACCCCCTTTCCCTTCCGGCTCTTCCTCCCGGCAACCCAGCGATAGGGGTGAGGCACGCCTCCCCTATATCGCTTCATGAGATCCACGGCCGGAACGTGAAACGTATGACGACCTGGTTCCTGATCCCGGTGAAACGGCTGGATCGGGCGAAATCCCGTCTGGCTGCCGTGCTTCCGCGCCGTGCGCGGATCCGTCTGGCATGGCTTCTGACGCGGCGCACCCTGTGGGTGATCACCCGAGTGTCCGAAATCCATCCCCTGGTGATCAGCGCCGACCTGCGGGTGCTGGCCCTGGCCCGGAGCATGCGAATGGATGTCTATTTCGATTTGTGGGAAGATCTGAACCACGCTCTCACTGCCGCCCGTCGTTACGCAGTCCGTCATGGTGCCGAGACGATCGGCGTGCTCCCCATTGATCTCCCCCACTTGACCCCGGAGGCGATCCGGGCCCTGCTTCAGGCCGGCTTCCTCAACCGCGGCCTGGTGCTTGTCCCCGATCAGCACGCCCAGGGCACAAATGCCCTTCTGATCCGCCCGCCGGAAGCCATCCCATTCCAGTTCGGTCCGGGGAGCTTGACGGCATTCCAGGCCCAGGCCGAAGCCCAGGGCCTTCCGGTCTGTCTCTTTTATCATGAAGCCCTGGCTTTCGACCTGGATACTGAGGCGGATTGGGCAACGTGGCGCTCGCGAGTGAACCGGGTGAATCTGGAGATGGAAGTCTGAACCCCAAGAGGTATACCTCGCTCCAGGGAATCCCTCTTGACAAATTCTCTCAAAGGGGATATGCTTCTAATTAGAACATTTGTTCTAATCCGGAGGTAGCGATGGCGGACCGGGATCGATTGCTGAGCTATCTGGAAGCTTACTGGGAGACCCATGGCTATGGCCCCACCCTGGAGGAGGTCCGCCGGCAGATGGGGTTTTCCTCACGCTCCCATGCCCTTTATCATCTGCTCTCGCTGGTTCGGGAGGGCCGGATCGTTCGCGAACCCGGGAAACATCGGACCTGGCGGCCGGCTTCCCTTCTACCCCCGCCGGTATCGATCCCCCTCAAAGGCGTGGTCCCGGCCTCTGCGCCGGATCAGATGGGGGAAGTGATTCCCCAGGATCTGGGAACATTGCGCCTGCCAGCGGCCTGGGCACCGCGGCGTTGTCGGTTCGCCCTCTGGGTCCGTGGGGAATCCATGATCGGCCTGGGGATTCAACCTTATGACGTGGTATTGATCGAGCCGGTGACATGGAACGAGGTCCGTTCCGGGGATTTAGTGGTAGTGCGGTTGCGCGGTCGAAATCAGATCACCCTAAAGGAGCTGGTCATCGAACGGCCGAAGGATACGGGGCGGAAGAACCAGAAAGAAGGTTCAACACGAATGCCATCGAACGGTAACGGGAAAGACGAGGGAATCCACTGGCTTCGACCGGCCCACCCAGATTTACAGCCCATCCGCTTGGATCGCCGGATGTGGGCACTGGAGGGGCGCGTGGCGTTCCGGTTCGGTCCGGTGCGGGATCTGGGGGCCATGATTCAGGGTGAATAGCGTCCTCTCTTCACCAAGCGAGGGTCCGTGATAAGCGCGTTCATAAAAAGAAGACGAGCACTCACGTGCCCTCCTATGAACAGGAAAAGCCCATGTTTGTAGTAGGGCACGAAGCGAAGCGAAGTGCCCGTTCCGTATTTAAACGTTCCCAGAAGCAAGCAGGCTCCTGAAGGCCTCAGACAACGAGGAGGCGCTCCCGTGAAGCGGAGGTGGTTGGAGGCTCAGGCGGATTTGGTGGAGCAGGTGCTCTGGCAGCATCGCTCGCCCGGGCGAGTGACCGGTGGCCGGGTCACCCCCACCACCATCCTCTTCCAGGTCGTCCCCGCCCCGGGTGTTCGCTGGTCCCGCCTGAAAGGGCTGGCAGAAGATCTGGCTTTGGCCCTTGGGGTGCCTGGCATCCGGATTCAGCGGGAAGGGCCGGTGGTGCAGCTGGAGATCCCTCGACCGGACCCCCAGGTGGTGCGCTTCCTTCCGTTGATGGAGCACGTCCGACAGGCACTCCCTCGCTATCCCCCTTACACCGCCCTTCTTGGATTGGCTGCAGATGGCGCGCCGTTGTTAATCCGACTGACCAGCCCGCAGGTCACGCACATCCTGATTGCCGGTACCACCGGGTCAGGCAAGACGTCACTGGCGCGGACGATGCTGGCCAGCTTGGTGCTGACCCATCGGCCGGGGCAGCTCATGCTGATGATCGTGGATCCCAAGGGAACGGCCTTCGCGGCCTTTCGGGATCTTCCTCACGTGCTGGCTTTTGCGGCCGGGGAGATGCCGCAGGCTGCAGCGAACCTGGAGGAAGCGGTCCGACTGATGGAGCGTCGCTCACAGGAAGGGATCTTCACGCCGCGGCTGTTGCTGGTGATCGATGAGCTGGGCGATCTGGTTCAGCAAGGCGGGCGGGAAATCGGAGAACAGCTCACACGCCTGGCCCAACGGGGACGGGAGGCCGGAATTCACCTGATGGCCTGCACGCAGAAGCCGACAGCGGCATTGCTGGGCGGACGGCTGACGGCTAACTTCCCAGCCCGCCTGGTGGGGCGGGTGGTTTCAGCGGAGGATGCTCGGGTGGCAGCCGGGATCGGAGGGACTGGTGCGGAGCGCCTGCAGGGGAAAGGCGATTTCCTCGCGGTGGTCGGAGGGACCGTCACCCGCTTCCAGGCCGCTTACATCGCCCCCGAGGAGGTTCGTCCCATCCTCCGGCAAGCCTTCCTAAATTCGTATGGTACCCTGTAAACAGTTTCGTGGGGTGCAGGCTCCTAAAGAATCGTTCCCTCTCCCCACGACTCAAAGGGTCGCAGAGAGGATGCGTAAAGAGATGAAAAGGCATCCGCTTCCCACACGGAGTGCGGTCCCTCGAATCCCCAAATCCTATCGAAACGAAGCAAAAGTGGGGCATCTCTTTGAAGCCGGAGGTTTCCATGAAACACGCATTGTTCAGTCTTCTACTGATCCTCTTCGCCATCGCCTTTGGGATCACCGGGGCTATCTGGGTCGGGGTCCGTCTCGGAGGGTGGGGACTGGCGGTGATTGTGGGCGTAGCTCTGGGAACCCTATTCGCCCTTCCGCTGCTGGGGCTGGCAACCCGGCGGATGAACGGGGCGGACCCTTATGGCACCTCGGGAGGATGGGGGGCCTATCCCGGGTGGACCTTGGGCGGGCCGGGGATGGAGGGATATGCTCCAGGGGGCAGCTATGGGTTCCCAATGGGCATCCCAGGCCGGGAACGGCCAGGCGCACCGTTCGGTCTTCCCTTCTTGGGGACACCATGGGTGTCGTGGATCGCGTGGATCCCAGGGCTCTACCCCGCCCCATCCGACATCGGTCGCAGTGGATGGTCTACGCTTCCCCCGGCAACTCCCCGGACTTTCACCGTGATCGGAGAGGAGGGGGAGGAATAGAGGAATAAAGGTGCCACGTAACTATTCAGCCGGGCCACATTCCATTCAGAGCTCCCGCGAAGCGACGGAAGGGCCCCACCCCCCTTTCTCCCCCCTCCCCACGGCCCTTTGGCCGTGGGGAGGGGGGAGAAAAAATATTTTGGGGCCGAGCCGCGCGCCGAAGGCGC
>JAUQQB010000072.1 GCA_030550075.1 Chloroflexota bacterium
CTCCATCGCGATCGCCACATCCGACGCGGTCCCCACCCCGGCGTCCACGATCACCGGCACCGTGCACATCTGGCGGATCAGCCGGATGTTATACGGGTTGAGGATCCCCATCCCCGATCCGATGGGCGCCCCCAGGGGCATCACTGCTGCGCAGCCGATGTCCTCCAGCTTCTTACAGACCACCGGATCGTCGTTGCAGTAGGGGAGGACGACGAAACCGTCCTTCACCAACTCGGCGGCGGCTTGCAATAAATGCTCCGTGTCCGGATACAGGGTTTCCTCATCCCCAATCACCTCGAGTTTGATCCAGTTGGTCCCCAACGCCTCGCGGGCCAGATGAGCGGTGAGGATCGCATCCCGCGCGGTGAAGCAGCCAGCGGTGTTGGGCAGGATAAAGTAGCGCTCCTTGAGCAGATCATAGAGGTTCTCCCCATCCGCCCCCGGTCGCACCCGTCGGATGGCCACGGTGACGATCTCCGTCCCGCTGGCCTCCAGGGCGTCCAGCATGACCCGGAGGTTGGGATAACGGGCACTTCCGAGGATCAAGCGCGAGCGGAACGCTCGCTCGGCGATCACCAAAGGCTCATTCATCCGTCGCCTCCTTCAAAAAAGAATGGTCCTATCGGTTTTCGGGTGAAGGGCAGCTCTCCTCGGACTCCAGGGAGGATAGCCCTGGGATCGGGACCCGTTTCCGGGAGGCCATTGATCCTTTCCCCGGTAGAGGCGAAAAATTTTTCGCCCCTACCGGGGAGACCTTCCGGTTCCTAATTGATTTTCAGGTGAAGGGCATCTCCTCCCGGATTCCGGGGAAGATTGCCCGGGCTCGGGATCTATTGATCCGATCGTCCGGGAGTCAGGGGCCTGGGATGGAAGTCTCACTGCACCTCTAAGCCAACATGAGCCAAAAGAATTTGCTCTCATCCTCCAGCCACGGCATGAACGATCTCCACGCGATCCCCCGGCTGGAGCCGGACCTTCCCCCACTCCGGCCGGGGGATCACCGTCGCGTTTACCGCCACCGCAATGCCCGGACGATCCGGGTCCAGGCCCAAAGCGGTTAGGAGCTCCTGAACCGTTTGCGGATGATACGGGCGGGGTTGCCCGTTGACGATCAGGGTGTCTTCCATAGGAACTTTCCCTCTGGCCATAAGTTTGCCCCTTGTGGGCACCCGCAGGGCGCCCCTACCGGGGAAATTCCGGTTTATCCCTGCGACAGAAGCGCTCAATGGTGAAGGGTTTGGCGACCTTCGGGAGATCGCCATGGACGATCAGATGATGGATGGCATAAGCGGTGATCGGGGCCAGCAGGATGCCGTTGCGGTAATGGCCAGTCGCCATGATCAACCCCTCCACCGCCGTCGGTCCCAGGATCGGTGCATCATCCCGGCTTCCTGGCCGGAAGCCCACCCACAGCTCCACGATGGGAAGCTCATCAATCCCGGGCAGGATCTCCCACGCCCCCCGGAGCAGCCGGAAGATGCCTCCCGCTGTGAGGTTGGCATCGAACCCTTTTTCCTCCACCGTTGCTCCGATCAGCAATCGACCGTCCCGGCGGGGAACCAGGTAGGCATCCGGCCCCCACACCACGTGCTGAAGCAGCGGGGCCTCGGGAGGCATTTGCACCGCCAGCATCTGGCCCTTCACCGGCCGAACGGGAGGGCGGACCTCCGGGGGGAGCCCGGGGATCTGGGCGGACCACGCCCCGGCGGCCAGGATCACGGTGTGGGCCTCCAGGAATCCGCGGGCGAGGCGGACCCCCAGGATGCGGTTCTCATCGATCACGATCCCGGTCACCTCCGTATGTTCCCGCAGGCGCCCGCCGGCCTTTCGGAAAGCCTCGATCAACGCCCGGGCCACCTTCCGGTTATCCACCTGATGATCCTGCGGGCTGTAGATAGCCGCCACCACGGATCGAGAGAGATGAGGTTCCATCCGCCGGGCCTCGTAGCCGGAGAGCCACTCGGTGGGCAGGTTCTGGCTGCGCTGGAATTCATAAAGGAACTTCAATCGTTCCGCGTCATCTCGATCCAGAGCGACCACCAGCGTCCCTTCATCCCGGTAATCCACCGCCATTCCGGAGGCCGCTTCCAGCTCCCGGGCGAAGTCCGCCCACCGATCGCGGCTGGCCCGCAGCAAGGGCAAGAGCTCCTCCTCGCCGGGCTCTGCCTCCGCGTACGGGGCCAGCATCCCGGCAGCCGCCCAGGTCGCGCCCAGCCCGGCACCTCCACGTTCCAGGAGCGTCACCGGGTATCCGGAGCGGGCCAGGAACCAGCCGATGGAAAGCCCGCAAATCCCGCCGCCAATGATGACGATCTCATCCGCCATAAGGGCACTCCGTTTTCCAGGAGGAGATCCATGAGGGCCATGCGGTTGGGTTCCCCGGTGAGGCCCTCTCCCGGTATCATCGCCGGGGCCACGGATCATGAAGCGGAGCGAAGGGGAGGGCGGGAAGCGCTTGGGGTGGTGGCGAAGTCATGATGGCGCGCCCGTCTTCCCTCCGCCGGCATGATCCGGATCAGGTTCCAGGGGTCGACGGCGGATACGGCCGTCCTCTCAGCCCGGCTCACCCGGACTCCCCCAACGGACCCGCGCCTTCGTTTTTGTTTTAAGCCAGAGAGGGCATCTTGTCAATTTATCGTCAGGAGCGGGGATTCCATGGTGAACGCCTGTTGCGAATTCCAGAAGACCGCTGCTTTGGGTTCTCATCGAAGGGTCTGTGGGGAGGGCCGTCCACGAATAGGGGCACGAATGCACGAATGAGGCGCAGGGCATGCTATTCAGCGAGCCGGATGAGGAAAAACGGAAGCGCAGAGCGATCAACCCGGAATCTTTCTCCATGGAAGGAGGAGCCTGCCCGGATAGGATGTGGGAGTGAGGGGAACAACAAGCGGCCCACCGGGTTATGGTTCCCCCAGGGCCCGACGGAGGCCGGCCAGATCGGTGATGAAGGCGACCCGGAACAGGAAGGCACGAAGCGAAGGGTTCTGTTCCCATAATCGCCGGACGCGCGGGCCGATGGGGTCCTCTGCGCCCGCGGCGCCTTCCTCCGCCGCATAGGCGCCATAGAAGGCAAAGTAAGCCTGGTTGAGCTTGCGGATGACATAGCCGTGTTCCAGGAAGACTCGACGTCGAGCCTCCATATACAGCTCCGCCCGGCGGATCTCCCCCCGAGCCAGCAATCGCTCCACAACCGATCGCGTTTGGGCCAGCTCCCGCCCAAAGCGGAAGGCAGGCGCTTCGCTGGGGGCAGGAGGACCGGGATCCGCATTTGCCGGCGGAGGTGGCGGAGGAAGGTGTTCCGGAAAGAACCGCCCCGCCCACGCTCGCCCCAGGGCTTTCCCTGCAATGTCAGCGACCGTCTCGTTAATGGTCCGGGTCTCCGGGCGGTCGTAGAACCATCCCAGGGGCCACAGGAAAAGCCAGTGGTGGGTCCACTCATGGGCGATGGTTTCCATCAGATAAGGGATCGAAGGGATCTCCATGATCATCGCCGGATAGAGGGCCATGCCGCCCAGAGGGACCACCAGGGAGGAGATATTAAACGCTCCATCGATGCGTCGTTCAATTTGATCCATTTCATCGGCAGTCAGATCCGCCTGCAGGGGGAGAGCAGCCTGCTGCACGATCCGATCCCGCGGAGATATCACCAGCAGGTTGGGCATCGCGGCGAGACGGAGATTGACCGGCGGGATCGGATAACCCAGAAACGTGAATCCCTCTTGATGGAGGAGGACTGCCAATTGCTCGGCGAGTATCCCTTCCACCAGAGGGCGCAGCGCTTCTACACTCCGGTGTTCGGATTCCCACCGACGCCGGAGCTCCTCAAGGACGAGGGGCGCGGTCGGCTCCGGGCGAGCGATGTAATGTTCCAGATCCGATGCAGCCTGCTGAGAGGCTTCCAGATGGCGCACAAAGCTCCGGACCCCTTGATTCTGGGTGGCCTCATTGAGGAAGGCTTGGGGGGCCGCGGCATCCAGAATCCACTTCTCCCACCATACGGAAAGGAGCCAGGTAGCGAAGTCAAAGCCACGACCGGCCAGTTGCAGGCTCAGGCGATCTTCAAAGGAAAGGACAGGCTGAGAGGC
This sequence comes from Chloroflexota bacterium, assembly GCA_030550075.1. GTDB lineage: Bacteria > Chloroflexota > Anaerolineae > Thermoflexales > Thermoflexaceae > Thermoflexus. Next base: position 4,086 of record JAUQQB010000072.1, read on the forward strand.
GGATAGGCTGAGGATGAGCAAGCTGATGAGGATTCCATCCAGCCCTCGTCGCACATGCCGATAAATCTTCAAGGGGATTTTTAGCTTCATTATTTTTAGCTTCATTGAAGGATCTGAATCGCCCCGGTCTGGGGTCTTCAGGATATGGATGGCTTTGATCCAACGTCGGCCTTCTGAGACAATCTCATACCGGGTGCCTGTTGTGGAGTCTCGCGGTGCGAAAGAAACGCCTGGAAGCGATGGATGCGAGAGCAAGACCCAGCCTCTTATGGTAGGTTTTTGGATTTTCGGGGCGGGTGGGCCACTGAAGGCGGCCCACCCGCCCCGAAATATTTTTTTCTTCCCCCTCCCCACGGCCCAAGGGGCCGTGGGGAGGGGGAAAGGGGGAGGGGCTCCCACTTCCTCGATAGAAACCCGATTGGCTTCCAGATCGTTACTTTGGCAAGACAAGGTTCAATAAAGTGGACACCCTGGGCACCTTGAGGGAGGGGCGAAGCGTCGTTTCGCCCCTCCTTCCGCGACGATGCCAAAAAGGCTCGTAGACGAAGATAGGGACGCCGCATTCAAAATTCAAACATCCTCAATCCGAGGGGCCGCCTTCGATGCTCCCAGATCTCCTCCTCTCAGATAATCAGCGGCTCCTGCCAGGTTCCCCACATCGCCTTCAGGGCCCGGGTGATCTCCCCCAGGGTGGCGTAAGCTTTCACTGCGTCCAGGATATAGGGCATGAGGTTCACATTCTCCTTGCGGGCGGCCTCCTGAAGGGCGGCCAGGGTCTGCCCCACCCGTTCGTTGTCGCGCTCCATCCGGAGCTTCTGGAGACGCGCCCGCTGCCGGCGCTCCCCTTCAGGATCCATCTGGAGGATCGGCGGGTTGACCTCTTCTTCCTCTACGAACTCGTTCACCCCCACAATGATGCGACGCTTCTCATCGATTTCCTTCTGGTAGCGATAGGCCGCATCCGCGATCTCACGCTGGAAGAAGCCGGCCTCGATGGCCGGGATCACTCCGCCCAGCTCCTCGATCTTGCGGAAGTATTCGTAGGCCTGCTGTTCGAGGCGGTTGGTAAGGTATTCCACGTAATAGCTTCCGCCTAACGGATCCACGGTGTTCGTCACGCCGCTCTCGTAGGCGATGACCTGCTGGGTGCGCAGGGCGAGCTTGGCGGCGAATTCACTGGGGAGGGCGATGGCCTCATCGAGGGAGTTCGTGTGGAGCGACTGGGTGCCGCCAAGGACCGCGGCCAGGGCCTGGAGGGCCACCCGGATGAGGTTCACATAGGGCTGCTGGGCGGTGAGGGTGCAGCCGGCCGTCTGAGTGTGGAAGCGCAGCCACCAGGAGCGCGGGTTCTTCGCCCCGAAGGTCTCCTTCATCTCCCGGGCCCAGATCCGGCGGGCGGCCCGGAACTTGGCAATCTCCTCAAAGAAGTCGTTGTGGCAATTGAAGAAGAACGAAAGGCGCGGCGCGAAGGAATCGATGTCCAGCCCCCGCTTCAGGCACCAGCGGACGTATTCAAAGCCATCAGCCAGGGTGAAAGCCAGCTCCTGGGCCGCCGTGGCCCCCGCTTCCCGGATGTGATAACCGCTGATACTGATGGGGTTCCACTTCGGCACGTGTTTCGAGCCGAACTCGATCATATCCACCACCAGGCGCATGGAGGGCTCCGGTGGGAAGATCCATTCCTTCTGGGCGATATATTCTTTAAGGATATCCGTCTGAGTAGTTCCGCCGATCTGATCCCAGGGGATGCTGTGCTTCTCCGCCACGGCCAGATACATCGCCCAGATGATCGCCGCGGGCCCGTTGATGGTCATGGAGGTTGTGATCTGGTCCAGAGGGATGCCGTCCAGGAGGATCTCCATGTCGAGCAGCGAAGAGACGGCCACGCCGCACTTGCCGAACTCTCCCTCCGACATGGAGTCATCGGTGTCATAGCCGTAGAGAGTGGGGAGATCGAAGGCGATGGAGAGGCCGGTCTGGCCATGTTCGAGCAGGTATTTAAACCGGGCGTTCGTCTCCTCGGCGGTGCCGTATCCTGCGAAGAGGCGCATCGTCCAGAGTCGGCCGCGATACATCGTGGCATGGATGCCCCGGGTGAACGGGTATTCGCCAGGGAATCCGAGATCCCGCAGGTAATCGAAGTCAGGGATATCGAGGGGGGTGTACAGCCGGTTGACCGGCTCGCCGGAGACGGTCGTGAAATCCTCCTGACGCTCCGGCATGCGGGCCAGCCACTGTTGCAAGGTGGTCTCTTCCCAGCGATCCCGCGCCGCGGCCAGCTCTTGAAGCTTTTCCTGATCGAACATGGCGCCCTCCTGCCGGAATCTTTCGGGTGGTTCACCGGGAGGCCTGCCTGATCCTGCGTCCCCCGGAGGGCGTTTGCTCCGCGCCCTGCTTCCCTCATTATAAGCAGAGCATAGAACAACCAACAAACGATCGGTTGGGTTATGGATTCTCACCTATCCTCCCTCTCCCCATCCTCGCCACTGAGTGACTTCGTTAATAGGGCGGCGGGGGGTCTGGCGGAGCGGGACATCGGGAGCTGGATAGCCCAGGTAAATGAAGCCCATAAACTGCGCGTCCTCTGGAACTCCCAGCCAGCGGAGGAGGAGAGGATGGTAAGCGGTGTCGCCGGTGCGCAGGTAGGCTCCCAGCCCCATGCCGTGGGCGGCGAGGAGGATGTTCTGGATCGCCGCGGCAGTAGCCACGATGTTCTCATGGGTCTCAATAAGGTCCCGTCCTTTCAAACAGGCCACGCCGATGATCACGGGGGCCCGGTGCGGCCTCGCCCGCTCCCGGTTCAGCTCTTCCTCTGTGGCATCCGGCTTGACCGCCCGGAGGATCTGGGCGAAGACCTCACCGAGCTCATCGAGGGCGGGGCCGGTCATCACCACGAAGCGCCAGGGCTCTGTCAAGCGATGATTGGGCGCCCGCACCGCGGCCTGGAGCAGCGTCTCGATCTCCTCCCGACTCGGCCGCTCAGGCCGCACTTTGCCCACCATGTGACGGGTCATAATCGCCTCCAGGACGTCCATTCGTCACCTCCTTTGCAGAGGAATGAGGGCTCTAAGCCGTGTTTACATTAAAAACATTACGGAGAGATTTTTAGGGCTGGGATGGCCGCCCCAGCCCCCAAAAACATTTTTATCCCCTTCTTCCCGGCCCTTCGGGTGGGGAAAGGGGATAGAAAAGAGGGGCAAATGACGCAACGAAATTGTAATTGTAAACGATGGCAGAGCATTTACAGGCCTGGAGGGCGTGCGGGAGGCACGCTCTCCAGACCCTTGCGAGGCAAAGGTGCCCATCATCCGCAATGAAGACGCTGCAGGGGCTCTAACGAGTTGTATACATCATGCTTCAGTTTTTGATTCCCCGCGAAAAGAGGCGGGTGCGGTCCCACCTCACAAAAAACCTTTAGGAATTACGCAGTTGAAAGCTCTAAAGGTGGGACGGAATGGCCCCACCCCAAAGCCCCCATGGAAAACGAACTGCGTAAGTCCTAACCTTAAAAGTTACGCCTTTGACATTCCCTGGGTTTTTGGCTGGTCCAGGTGCTGAGGGTGCTTGGACCCGCCAACCCCAGAATCAAAAGGGAAGGGGCCTCATCCTCCCTTTGATAGAGGCCAGTGGCATAAGCCCTGAGCTTGTTTCTCTTTTCTCTGTGCAGGCTTACCGCACGGGACAAGGAAAGAGACGGTGATTTCACGCACCGAATACGCTATGGAATTCTGATAACCACTTATCCTGTTCACGGCGCTGTCGTAAAGATGGCTGGGCTGCTTCCCTCACTTCATGGATCTCCTTTTTCTTTCAGTGAAAGCTGAGGGAGAAGAGAACGAGGTGCAGCGGCCTTCGGCCCCCACTGCGCATCTCTTTCCCCTTCGCCCTTTGAAGGCCGCGAGGTTACCCACCAACATCCAACCGAACCGGACCTCGCCACTATTGGAAAGGGTAACCTCTCACAGCGTTTCAAATCCTATTTCTCACAAAATTGTGATTTCACAAACTTGTTATGATATTCACAATGTGATTTAAAATTTAAAACGTAGCGAATCTTGACATTTTCTATGGGAAAAAGTAATCTTTATTTGAGCGATGGGAAAGGAGGGGCTCGATGACCCATAGGAGGGGAGCGGGAGCCAGTGCCCAGGAGTTGCTTTGGCAGGCGCTCGATGAGGTTCTGGACCCCGAACTGGATCAGTCCATCGTTCGGCTGGGGTTTGTGGAGGCTGTGGCGCTGGAAGGTTCCTGTGTCGAAGTGAGCCTCCGTCTGCCCACATTCTGGTGTGCCCCCAATTTCGTGTTCATGATGGCCGAGGATATCCGGCGGGCTCTCCTTCGGGTGGAAGGAATTCAGGAGGTGCGAATTCGGATTGTTGATCATTTCGCTTCGGAAGCCATCGAGGCGGCCATCCAAAGTGGGCGCTCTTTCGCAGAGGCTTTCCCCAACGAGGTGATGGGCTCGCTGGCTGAACTCCGTCTGCTGTTCCAGCGTAAAGGTTATCTGAGCCGTCAGTTCGCGCTACTGAAGGCTCTCCGCGCCGCTGGCTTCTCCCCCTTGGAGATTTGCGCGATACGGCTTGCGGACCTGTTCGAGTCGAAGGGAAGGTGGTGGGTTCGCCGGGCGGATGGCGCTTCTGTGCCGGTTGAGCCGGGGGAGGCCGTCTCCCGGTACCTGAAGCGGCGACGGGAGCTGGGCCTCGACAGCCGGCCCGAAGCCCCGCTCATGCTGGATGTGGATGGAAACCCGATCCCTCCGGAGTCCTTCGAGGATTACCTTCGGCGAAGCCGCACGACCCTGCTGAATGTGAGCGCCAATGCTTCCCTTTGTCAGGCTTTGTTAGTCAGTCGGAAAGGAGGTGCCCCATGATCCGTGTGGATGGTGAGGAGATTTTTGTGATCGACGGACACATGCATTTCTGGGATGGCAGCCCGGAGAACTGGCGGAACAAATATGGGGAGGGCTGGATGCTTTGCTTCTACGACTACCATAAGGCCCTCAGCCCCGCAGATTACGTCTGGCCCTTCGATAAATATTGCAAATACGACGAGGAAACGCTGATCCGGGATCTCTTCCTCGATGGCTATGTGGATATGGGGATCTTCAACTCGACCTACCTCACGGAGTTCTTCAAGAATGGGTTCAACACCCATATCCAGAACAACGTCCTGAAGCAGAAGTATCCGGATCGCTTTATCCTCTGCGGCACCTTCGATCCCCGCTGGGGGGAGAGGGGCCTGGATGAATTCCGGCGGATGGTAGAGGAGTATCCCATCCAGGGCCTGAAGCTCTACACGGCGGAATGGCGTGGGGAGTCCCGCGGATGGCGGCTGACGGATCCGATGGCCTACCGTTACCTGGAGCTCTGCCGCGAGCTGGGGATCCGTAACATCCACGTCCACAAAGGCCCGACGATCTATCCGCTGAACAAGGACGCCTTTGATGTGCATGATGTGGATCAGGCGGCTTCGGACTTTCCGGATCTGAACTTCATCGTAGAGCACTGTGGTCTGCCGCGTCTCGACGACTTCTGCTGGATCGGCGTGCAGGATAAGAACGTTTACGCCGGCCTGGCGGTGGCCATCGCCTTCATCCATTCCCGCCCGCGCTATTTCGCTGAGATCGTGGCGAACCTCCTCTACTGGCTGGGACCCGATCGCATCCTCTTCGGCAGCGATTACGCCCTCTGGTCGCCGCGCTGGATCATTGAGAAGTTCATCGCCTTCGAACTGCCGCTCGACATTAAAGAAGAATACGGCGTGGATCTGACCCTGGAGACCAAGCGCAAGATCCTGGGCGAGAACGCGGCGCGGCTGTATGGCATCGATATCGCTGCCCAGCGGGAGAAGCTGCGGCGTGATCCCATCGGCCAGCGGCTGATGGCGATGGCGGCATAAACCATCATGATGGGGCGGACCTCCTCGGCGGGCCGCATCGCCTGTAGATAGCGAAGGGGGCGGGCGAAGCTGTTAGGACTTAC
>JAUQQB010000073.1 GCA_030550075.1 Chloroflexota bacterium
CGCGAACATCTCCAGCGTGGCCTTCAGGCCGATGTCCCCCACCGCCTCCGCCTGAGCGGCCCGCTCCTTATAGCCGGCGATCGCTTCCAGCTCGAACTTCAGGGAGTCCTCCAGGACACCCCGCCAGTCAAAGACCTCCGCAGGCACCTGGGGCTGGATCTTCGGAACGCCCCCCAGGGCGACGATCTTATCGGCCAGATACATCGCGTGTTTGACCTCGTCGGCAACCTCCTTCTGCAGAAGCTCGCGTACCTCGTGGCCCGCGAAGCCTTTGAGGACGCTGGCATGGCGGATGTAGCGGAGGATCGTGTTCAGCTCCGCGTTCAGATCCCGATTGAGCCCTTCGATTAGCTGAGCGAGCTTCTCGTCCATGGGAGCCTCCCGTGGCAATTGGAGTGGGACTTACACCGTTGATCTCTATCCAGGAGAAGCCCCTCCTTCCGTCATCCCCTCTCCCCGCAGTCGAAAAGGATAACGTTGATTTTTGGGCTGGGACGGGCGTCGAAGGCGCCCGTCCCAGCGAACGAGGGACGAGGCATGCCTCGCCCCTACCTTTCCAGGATCCGCCGCAGCACCGCGGGCAGGATCCCTCCGTTCCGGTAATATTCCACCTCCACCGGGGTGTCGAGGCGGGCGATCGCGGTGAACACGATCTCCGTTCCATCCGGTCGCCGGGCCCGGACGAGCACCTCCTGCCGCGGTCGCAACCCGGCGGCAATGCCTTCGATGTCGTAGACCTCGAAGCCCGTGAGGCCCAGCGTCTCCCGGTTTTCGCCGGGCCGGAACTGCAGCGGCAGCACGCCCATCCCCACCAGGTTGCTCCGATGAATCCGCTCGAAGGACTCGGCCAGCACGGCCTTCACCCCCAGCAACGCCGTGCCCTTGGCCGCCCAGTCCCGGGAGGAACCACTGCCATATTCCTTGCTCGCGATAATGAGGAGTGGGATCCCCGCCTCTCGATACCGCATCGCCGCCTCATAGATCGTCATCTTCTCCCCGGTGGGATGGTAAACCGTGTAGCCGCCCTCTGTGCCAGGGACCAGCATGTTCTTCAAGCGGATGTTGGCAAAGGTGCCCCGGATCATCACCTCATGGTTGCCCCGCCGGGCCCCATAGGTGTTGAAATCCGCCGGCTGGACCCCCCGGGCGATCAGATATTGACCGGCCGGGCTGTTGATAGCGATGCTGCCCGCAGGCGAGATGTGATCCGTCGTGATGGTGTCGCCCAGCAGGGCCAGCACCCGCGCTCCCCGGATGTCCTGCAACGGCGGCGGCTCGAGAGTGAAATCCTGGAAGAACGGCGGCTCCTGGATGTAAGTGGATTCCGGATCCCACTCGTAGAGATCCCCCTCCGGGACCGGCAGGCTCTTCCACTGCTCATCGCCCTCGAAGACCCGGGCGTAGCGTGCCCGGAACATCTCCGGATCCAGGCTCTCCCGGATCGTCCGCTGGATCTCTTCCTGCGAAGGCCAGAGATCCCGCAGGAAGACCGGCTGGCCGTTCGGATCCGTGCCCAGGGGCTCGTTCTCGAAATCGATATCGATGCGGCCGGCCAGGGCGTAAGCCACCACCAGCATCGGGGAAGCCAGATAGTTCGCGCGCACCAGCGGATGGATGCGGGCCTCGAAGTTCCGGTTGCCGCTCAGGACGGCCACGGCCACCAGGTTATGGTCCCGGATCGCTTTCGCGACGGGCTCCGGCAACGGGCCGCTGTTGCCGATGCAGGTGGTGCAGCCAAAGCCCACTACATGGAACCGCATGGCCTCCAGATAGGGCAGGAGGTTCGCCCGGCGCAGGTAATCCACCACCACCGCCGACCCGGGGGCCAGGCTGGTCTTCACGTAAGGTTTCACGGTAAGGCCCCGCTTCACGGCGTTGCGGGCAAGCAGCCCCGCCCCGATCATCACCGAGGGGTTCGAAGTGTTTGTGCAGGAAGTGACGGCAGCGATCACAACCGCGCCATGCCCCAGAGCCACCGTCTGGCCGTCCAGGCTCACCCATGTGGCCGGAGCGGAGGGCGTGACGGCTGGAGCTGTCGTCGCCGGCGCGGTTGCCCCGCCTTCCCCTTCCAGCCGGCCCGTCGCCTGGGCGTTCGCCGGATTCGCGGGTGGCAACATGGAGGCGATGCTCTCCCAGAACTGGCGCTTCACTTCCCGAAGAGGGACCCGATCGTGGGGCCGCCGCGGGCCGGCTAATGTGGGCTCCAGCGCGCTCAGATCCACCTCCACCACATCCGTGTAAGCGGGATCCGGCCCCTGGCCATCATAGAACAGGCCCTGAGCCTTCGTGTAGCGCTCCACCAGGTCCACCAGCTCCGGATCCCGGCCGGTGCCCCGCAGATAAGCCAGGGTTTCCTCATCCACCGGGAAGAACCCACAGGTCGCCCCATATTCCGGCGCCATGTTTGCGATGGTGGCCCGGTCCGGCAGGCTGAGCGTTCGCAAACCCGGGCCAAAGAACTCCACAAACTTATCGACCACCCCTTTCTTGCGGAGGATCTGGGTGATCGTGAGGACCAGATCCGTGGCGGTCGCCCCCTCGGGAAGCTGACCGATGAGACGGACGCCGATCACCTCCGGGATGCGCATATAGTAGGGCTGGCCCAGCATCACCGCTTCCGCCTCAATGCCCCCCACGCCCCAGCCCAGCACCCCCAGGGCGTTGATCATGGTCGTATGGGAATCGGTGCCCACCAGGGTGTCCGGGAAGGCGATCCGCTCCCCATCCACCTCGCGGGTCTGGACCACCCGGGCCAGGTATTCCAGGTTGACCTGGTGGACGATGCCCGTGCCCGGGGGGACGACCCGGAAATTCTGGAAGGCTTTCTGAGCCCAGCGCAGCAGCGTGTAGCGCTCGCGGTTCCGCTCAAATTCTTTCTCCACATTCAGACGAAAGGCGAGCTCCGTCCCGAAGAAATCCACCTGAACTGAATGGTCGATCACCAGATCCGCGGGCACCAGCGGGTTGATCCGCCGGGGATCCCCACCCAGGCGCTTCACCGCTGAGCGCATCGCCGCCAGGTCCACCACCGCCGGGACGCCGGTGAAATCCTGAAGAATCACCCGCGCGGGCATGAAGGGGATCTCGCGATCCGACAGGTCCTTCGGGCTCCAGCGAGTTAGCGCCAGGACATCGTCCTCAAGCACCAGGTGTCCGTCGCAATGACGGAGGAGGTTCTCCAGGAGGACGCGGATCGAGAACGGCAGGCGGGTGGGGTCGCCCAGGCCCTGCTCGGCCAGCCGGCCGAGGCGATAATAACTCACCCTTCCCGCCGCGGTTTCCAGCGTCGCCTTCGCACCGAATGGGTCTCGCAGGCTCATTGCCTCATTGCCTCCAGATCATCAGGTTCGCTGGAGAATACGGAATCAGGCCCGAAGGAAGGCCTAACGACAGAAGAGCCGTTGTTATCGTAGCACGGTTTCCACCCACGGCCAAAGCCGGGCAGAAGATCCGCGACAACGTGGGATCTCCGGGCATAGGTCCTTAACAGACGCTCAGACCTGCCGGTAGCATGGAGGCCGACGAAAGAACTTCTTCCGGGAGGCCAGAGATGAGTCGGTTTCGCTGGATCGTGTTCGCCTGGCTGATCAACGCCTGTGTGGGAGGGACGCCTGCCGCTTCTCCTTCCCCAGCGCCCACATTGACGCCCGCCCTGTTACCATCCCCTTCAGCGACCGTAATGCTTTCACCCACCATGACCCCAGCGCCCACGTTGACGCCCGCCTTATCACCATCCCCTTCAGCGACCGTAATGCTTCCACCTGCCGTGACCCCAACACCATCCTCTGAGATTATGTGCACCGCCCCGCCGATCCCGGTTCCAGGCGGGGCGACCCGGGTGGCGGAAGGATGTCTCCACGTGCACCTGGAAGCCGGGCAGGTATGGGAAAGGGACGGATTTGACCTGGCCGCCGATGCGGGATATTCGGGAAATCCCCCGCCGTGTGCCGCCTTCTTCCTGACCCTCTCCTGGAACGTTACGGCGGGGAATGGAGGGCTGTTACGCTGGACAGTGATCCGCCAGGGGGTAGAGGAAACCGCGGGCCAGGGGACAAGTGGAACCACCGGCTTCGGATGCGGATTCTACCGCATGCACAACGATGGGGCCACTCCGGTGGATGTGAAGGTGCGGGTGGTGGTAGGACAACTGCAAGCAGTTGTCCTACCACCTCCTCAGGCTAAATATGGATGGCCGACCCGATGGCGGCGTGGGCCGCCTCAGCCAGGACTTCACTGAGCGTGGGATGGGCGTGGACCGCCCGGATGATCTCCTCGGGAGTGAGTTCGGCGGTCCGGGCCAGGACCATCTCCGGGAGCAACTCGGTGACCTCCGGCCCGATCAGATGAGCCCCCAGGATCTCGCCGTATTTCGCATCCACCACCAGCTTGACGAATCCAGCATGCTCGCCGAAGGCCAGGGCCTTGCCGTTGGCCTGGAAAGGGAATTTGGCGACCTTCACGGAATAACCCTGCTCCCGGGCCTGTTTCTCCGCGAGCCCCATGGAGGCGATCTGCGGGCGGCAGTAGGTGCAGCGCGGCATGGCGAGGTAATCGAGGGTCGGAGGCATGGGGCCCTTCTCCTCCCGCGCGGCGATATGTTCGACGGCCACGATCCCCTGAGCGGAGGCCACGTGGGCCAGGGCCAGCTTCCCGGTGACATCGCCGATGGCGTAGATGTTCGGCACGGAGGTCTGCAGGTAATCGTTCACCGCAATGGCCCCGCGCTCCACCTGCACCCCTACCGCCTCCAGGCCCAGGTTCTCCACGTTCGGCTGAACGCCGATCGCCACTAACACGGTTTCCGCTTCCACCCTCTTCCCCCCCGCTTCCACCGCCACGCCGCCATCCCTCGCCTGCACCGAATCCACCCGGGTGTTCGTCATAAAGCGGATCCCTATACGGGTGAACTGCTTCTCCAGCTCCACGCTGATCTCCTCATCCTCCAGCGGCGCTAAATGCGGGAGCATCTCGATGAGCGTCACTTCCGCGCCGTAAACCCGGAAGAGATAGGCGAACTCCAGCCCGATGGGGCCCGCGCCGATGATGACGATGGAGCGGGGGACCTGTTTCAGCTCCAGGGCCTGGCGGTAGGTGATCACCCGGGGTGGATCCAGGGAGAGGCCGGGCAGCAGGCGAGGCCGTGCCCCGGTGGCCAGGATAATGTATTTCGCCTCCAGCACCCCCTCGAACTTTTGCCCTCCGACCGCTGCTCCCTGGGTGGGGCGCACCTCAACTTCGTGGTCGGAGCGCAGGCGCCCTTCCCCCTCATAGACATCGATGCGGTTCTTTCGCATCAGGAACTGGACGCCCCGCACCAGGCGATCGGCCACCTGCCGGCTGCGTCGATAGGCCGCCTCGTAGTCGATCCGCAGGTTCTCAAAGGAGAACCCAAACTCTTCCCCACGACGCAGCAGCTCGATCACCTCCGCGTTGCGCAACAGCGCCTTAGTGGGAATGCACCCCCAGTTGAGGCAGACACCGCCCAGGTGCTCCCGCTCCACCAGAGCGGTCTTCAGGCCCAGCTGCGCAGCCCGGATCGCCGCCACATAGCCCCCGGGCCCACCCCCGATGATCACCACGTCATACTGCGGCATGGAAGCCTCCTTATGCGGGTATGGGATCGTTTCATGGACAGGGCTTGCTGAGGCATGCTTCCTCGAGCTTTATTCCCGCCGACGCGCCCCTCGCTGAACCCATTGCAGCAATGCCCTCAAGTAAGCGCGACCATCATGAAGCAACCGCCGCCCGGTGCGATAAACCAGCGGCGCTTCGATCCGCTCATAATCATGGACAATACGATTCCGTAATCCGACGTAATCCTGGAAGCGCTGGGCCAGTGAGCGCTCCAGGACGCCGAATTGATGAAGACGGGCAAAGATCTCCCGGGAAGCCCCGGGAACCGGTTTGCCCATCTGATCGAGCACGATCGCGCCGCAATCGATCGCCCCTTCGATAATGATTTGAATCAGGCGTTCCGCCGCCCTTCGGTAATAGGGGTGCTCCAGGAACTCGGCCAGAGGGATATGGACCAGCGGCTCCAGTTCCTGAATATAAGCGTCGATGTTTTCCATCTTAGCGAGAAGAAGATCGCGAGGCTTTCGAGCGGCCATATCGTCGCCTCAGGGAGCGCAGCGCGGCAAGACGCAGCTTCTCCTGATCCTCATAAAGACGCAGCGCATAGGAGCGGAGCATCGCGCCCCGCCATGGCTGATCCTCGTAGAGCAGGATCCCCTGACATGCCTCCCAAAGCAGGGTCGGCGAGGCCTCGTTCAGGAAGACCACGTCGACCTCCGCGCCCTGGATGGCTTCCCCCAGCCATCGCATGCATTTCAGCTGCCAGCGCCAGTCGCGCCAGCGAGGGAAAGCCGTTCGCACCGCCACGTCCACATCGCTGGCCGGGCGGGCCGTTCCCCGGGCCCGCGAGCCGAACAGAAAAACCACCTGCAGGTCCAGGGCCCGGGCTGCACGCCGCAACCGGGCCGGATCCACCCATATGCCGGGGACCACTTCCTCCATCCGCCGGGTCATTCGTCCTTAGCCTCCGGACGCCAGGCGGGCTTTGAGCTCCGCGATCACCTGCACCGGCGTGGGGTCGATCGCATAGGCCAGGGCCAGATAAACGCTGATGAAATCCCCCAGGAGGATCAGGGAAAACGCCTGGGCGATCCGGCTCTCCCCGCGCCCGATGAAGAGATCGGTGTTCACACCCTGACGCATGAACAGCTCCCGGGTGATCCGCACCCGCAGGGCATTGCGCGGATGGTCCGAAGGCGCGGTCAGGAAAAGGGCGATCAGATGGGGCAACAGCTCTGGGGGAAACTCCGTGCCGACAATGGTATTATGATCCGCCTCGGGAAGGGCCTCGAAGACCGCCACCGCCTTGGCGTTTTCGTTGATCTGGGTTTTCCAGCGGCGGGCCACCTCGGCCAGGGGGCCCGCCCCGAAGATGATCGGGATGCGTCCGATCAGCTGGCCGGCCATCCGCTTGGCCGGGTTACGGACGACCGGGACCTCCGGGGCCATCTGCGCGGCGTCCTCTTCCATTCGGGCAGCCGCCTCCTCAATGGCCGTCCCAGCATCCGGGATCAGCCCCAGACGGTGGAGCAGGCCGAGGAGGATCGAGAAGGAATACCCCAGAGCGGCCCGCGGCTGCCCCACCGGATCGAAACGGAAAAGGGGAACCTCCCACTCCAGCGCTCGCTCCGCCAGGCGTCCACCCGTCGCGATCGCGGCCAGGGTGCATCCCCGCTTCCGGGCGGTTTCGAAGGCTTCCAGCGTCTCTTCCGTCTCCCCCGAATAGCTGGAGCCGATCACCAGCGTGCGAGGCCCCCGGGCGAAGGCCGGAAGGGCGTAATCCCGCACCACCACCAGCGGGATCGGACATTCCCCTTCGGTGAGTGCGGCGACCAGAGAGGCCCCGATCGCCGACCCGCCCATCCCGGCGATCACGATGGCATCGAAAGCGGATGCATTCCATTCGCGGGGCAGGGACGCTTGCATGGCCAGCGCCCAGCCGGCTCGCAATTGCCGGGGAAGATCCGCCACCAGGTCCAGCATCCGGCCTGCATCCAGCGCCCGCAGGCGCGCCGCATCATCCAGATCGATCATCTCGATGCCTCCTGCAGGGAACGGAATCGCTGTCCGGGCCAAGCCAGGCGCGAAGGCGCACCCTGCTCAGCCGGAGAACTCACGGCGAGACCGGTTGCATTATAGCATAGGAAATCCCCTGAACCTGGAGCAGGAAGCAGATCATTCCCGGGCAGCGCTGGCCGTGGAAACGGCCCATACGATCCAACCGCTCTCTATCCTCAGGCATATTGCGTTCAAATGATTTGGCGATAAAATGATAAAGCGCTTTACATAAGTCAGCGGAATCAGGTGAATGATCTTGAGGGCTCGCAACAGGAGAGCGACAACGGGCAAACGGGGCGGCTGGATCGCCCGCGACCGTTGAATTGAAAGCGACTTTCCACGTGGAGGGGCTTATGGACCTGCGCCAACACGAAGGGATGATCCCCAAGCGTCTTGCCCGTCTGATCGATCTGGCCTGCAATTTGTGGTGGACATGGCAACCGGACGCCCAGCGGTTGTTCCAGCGCCTGGACCCGGTGCTCTGGGAAGAGGTGCGGCATAACCCGGTGGCCCTGCTTCGACAGATCGAGCGGGCCCGCCTCAACGCCGCGACCCAGAGCCCTGCCTACCTGGAGCTCTACGATCGGATCTTGGCGGAGTTTGATCGAGCGCTCACCGGGGAGACCTGGTTCGAACGAACCTTCCCGGAGCACACAGGGGTCACCATTGCGTATTTCTCCACCGAGTTCGGCATCCATGAAGCCTTCCCGGCTTACGCCGGCGGCCTGGGGGTGCTCGCAGGAGATTCTTTAAAGGAAGCCAGCGACCTGGGGCTCCCCATGGTGGGTGTGGGCTTACTGTATCAGCACGGCTATTTCACTCAGCGCATCACCGAGGACGGCTGGCAGGAGGCCGTGTATGAACGCCTGGATCTGGAGAACCTCCCGCTCTCGCTGGTGACCGGCTCAGACGGACAACCCCTGAAGGTGGAAGTGGCCATCGCGGGCCGCCCGGTTCGGGCCCAGGTCTGGCGTCTGCAGATCGGGCGGATCCCCCTTTACCTCCTGGACACCAATTTTCCTGACAACGCCCCGGCGGATCGGGAGCTTTCCGCCCGGCTCTACGATGGGGATCCGGAGCGGCGCATCGCCCAGGAGATGATCCTGGGGATCGGCGGCGTGCGAATGCTGCGCGCCCTGGGCGTGCACCCGGCCGTCTGGCATCTGAATGAGGGTCACTCCGCGTTCTCGATCCTGGAACGGTTGCGAGAGTACATCGCCGAAGGTCTCTCCTTTGAAGAGGCCGCCGCACGGGTGCGGGAGACCACCGTGTTCACCACGCACACCCCCGTCCCCGCTGGCCATGACCGGTTCTCCTTCACGCTGGTCGAAAAGGCGTTCGCTGGCTACTGGGAACAGCTGGGGCTATCGTTCCAGGAGTTCTGCGAGCTGGCCCGTCAGGACGAGCCCTGGGGGCCGACGTTCAATATGACCGCCCTGGCTCTTCGTTTTTCGGATCACCGGAATGCGGTGAGCGAGCTGCATGGCCGGGTGACCCGCCGGATGTGGGCACATTTGTGGCCGGATCGCCCGGTCGAGGAAGTTCCCATCCGCCATATCACCAATGGCGTTCACATCGGGACATGGCTGGCGCGCCGGATGCGGGTGCTTTACCAGCGCTATCTGGGGCCGGACTGGATGGAACGCCTCGATGATCCCACCCTCTGGGAAAAGGTGCTGGAGATCCCGGATGAAGAGCTGTGGACCATCCGGCGTCATCTCAAGCGCAAGCTGGTCGCCTTCATGCGTGAGCGGGCGCGGCGACGCTGGCAACGGAATCGCGTGTCCCCCGTCCAGATCGTGGCTGCGGGAGTGCTCCTGGATCCCTACGCCCTCACCATTGGCTTCGCCCGACGATTCGCCCTCTACAAGCGGGCGTATCTGCTTTTCCGGGATCCCGATCGCCTGCGGCGGCTGGTGAACGACCCTCACCGCCCCGTTCAGATCATCCTGGCCGGGAAAGCGCATCCGGCCGACGAGCCGGCCAAACGAATGATCCAGGAGATCTACCGTCTGATCAAAGATCCCTCCTTTGGCGGAAGGATTGTCTTCATTGAGGATTACGACATGGAGGTGGCCCGCTACCTGGTGCAGGGGGTGGATGTCTGGCTGAACACGCCGCGCCGGCCGCTGGAGGCCAGTGGCACCAGCGGCCAGAAGGCCGCCCTCAACGGGGTGCTGAACCTGAGCGTGCTCGATGGCTGGTGGCGGGAAGGGTACAATGGGGCCAATGGCTGGGCCATCGGGGAGGATCGAGAGTATGAGGATCCGGATGCTCAGGATGCGGCCGACGCCGCCTCGCTGTATGAGCTGCTGGAGAACACGGTGGTGCCTCTTTACTACGATGTGGAAGCTGATGGGATCCCCCATCGCTGGCTGCGTATGGTGAAGGAGTCCATC
>JAUQQB010000074.1 GCA_030550075.1 Chloroflexota bacterium
CCCCGCCTCCGGTGAGATCCCGGATCGCCTCAACAGGATCTGTTTCCCGGGCATTTACGACATGCGTGGCTCCGGCCTGGCGGGCCAGGTCAAGCTTTGCCGGGAGGATGTCCACGGCGATGATGGGATAAGCCCCTGCCAGACGCGCCCCCATCACAACGCTGAGCCCCACCCCACCCAGCCCGAAAACGGCCACGCTCATTCCCGGCTCCACCCGAGCCGTGTTCACCACTGCCCCCACCCCGGTCATCACCGCGCAGCCGAACAGGGCTGCTTTCTCCAGTGGGATCTCCGGATCGATCCGAATCAGCGACTCCTGGGCGGCGACCGTGAATTGAGAGAAGGCCGAAACCCCCAGATGGGGATACATGGCTTGCCCGGCGGCGTTGCGAAAGCGTCGGGCACCACTCAGAAGCACCCCCGCGACATTAGCCCGGTTGCCGGTTTCACACAGAGGCGTTTGCCCCTTCCCTCGCCACTTCGCGGCGTGGGGAGGGGGGATAGAATTCGGGTGGTGGGCGGTCAGCGAAGCCGGCCGCCCACTACCCGAAAGCACCCAGTTTGCAACAGAGCAAATACAAGTCAAAAAAACTTCCTGAGATTTCGGTAAGAAAGGGTTTAGAAGGGATGCGGGATGCTTTCGACACCTCGCATCTTCCCTTCCCCTAAGGCGCGGGGCGAATCACCACCATATGGACGTGGGTCATCTCCTCCATGGCGTAGCGCACGCCTTCGCGCCCCAGACCGCTTCCTTTGACCCCACCGTAGGGCATGTGATCCGCCCGGAAGGTCGGCGTATCGTTGATGATGATCCCTCCGAAATTCAGGCCCTGAATCGCCCGGAGCACCCGGTTGATGTCTCGGGTAAACACGGCCACCTGCAATCCATATTCCGTGGCGTTGGCCGCTGCCAATGCTTCCTCGAAATCCGCGGCCTCCAGCACGGAGGCCACCGGCCCGAACACCTCCTCCCGCACGACCCGCATCTCCGGCCGCGCCCGGATCAACACGGTGGGCCACATCACCGGTCCTTCCCGTCGACCGCCTGTCACCACCTGGGCTCCGCCGCTCACCGCCTCCTGGACCCATCCCTCCACCCGCATGGCCTCCCGTTCATCGATCAGCGGCCCGACATCCACCCGCTCATCCAGCGGATCCCCCACCACCATCTCCTGAGCCGCCTTTGCGAACGTCTCCACCAACGGCTCATAAACCCTACGCGTCCCATAGATCCGCTGCACCGAGATGCAGACCTGACCGGAGTTATAGAACGCTCCGACCGCCAGCCGTCGTGCCACCCATCCGAGATCGGTCACATCCTCCGCCACCACCACCGGTGTCGCGTTACCCAGCTCCAGCGTCAGCTTCTTAATCCCGACGACCCGCGTTAACCGATCCCCGACGGCCCGGCTGCCGGTGAAGCTCACCTTCCCCACCACCGGATGGGCCGCCAGCCACTCCCCCACCGTCCCACCTGGCCCAAAGATCAGATTGATGCCTCCGGCAGGGATCCCGGCGGCCTCCAGCACTTGGCAGAGTTTCACCGACGTCAACGGCGTGGCGCTGGCCGGCTTCAACACGACTGCGTTTCCGGCCGCCAGGGCTGGTGCGACCTTATGCGCCACCAGATTCAGGGGGAAATTGAATGGTGTGATCGCCGCCACCACCCCGACCGGCCGCCGGATGTAGAAGCCGAAATACCCTTCGCCCGCGGGGACGGCGTCCAGGGGGATCACTTCGCCACTGATTCGCCGGGCCTCTTCGGAGGCGATGGTGAACGTCCAGATCGCCCGCTCCACCTCCGCGCGGGCCCACTTCAGGGCCTTCCCGGCTTCAGCGGCGATCAGCCGGGCGAAATCCTCTTTCTGTTCCCGGATCAGCTCCGCCGCCCGCCGCAGGATCTCCGCCCGCCGCCAGGCGGGCAGGGCCGCCATCGCCTTCGCGCCCTCCTGAGCTGCGGCTACCGCCGCCTCCACATCCTCCCGCCGGGCCTCAGGCACGATCCCGATCACCTCCCCGGTGTATTTGTCGCGCACCGGGATCGGCGTCCCACCTTCTACCCACCGGCCCCCAATGAACAGCCTCGCCTCCCCAAATCGCACGCGCTCCTGAATCACCATGACACACCTCCATGGGGGAAGATCAAGGGGACAAGAGATCTTTCGCCCTCTATTTTCCCCTTCAAGCAGCGCGCATTCAAGCTAGGCTTTTCAGTTTTCAGGCTGGACCCTAAACGAATCTGGATAACCGGGTTCATCCTGGCCCTCCCAAATTTCAGGCCGAGCGCCGCATCCGGGTTATGGATGTTATTCGGCGAGGGCGTTGCGGGGGCGTTACAGAGAGGTTACAAAGCCCTGAGGTAGGACAACTGCTCGCAGTTGTCCCACCTCTTGACAAAATCGCCCCAATGTCGTATCATTAGTTAGGACTCCTAAGTTATTGCCCAGACTTTCAAGAGGTGTGTAATGTCTCCCTTTAACCCGCGGGTTCGATCGGAACGGTTGTCCGGGCAGATCGCCATCGCCCTTTACCGGATCGCCCAGGCGATCCAGATTATGGTGCGCCGGGCCGGGCAGGTCTACGGCCTCTCGCCGGCCCAGGTCCAGGCTCTCCTCTTCCTGGCGTATGCCCGACCGGGCGTTCGCACCATCGGCGGGTTAGCCCAGCGCCTGCAGGCCACCCTGGCCACCACCAGCGAGGTGGCGGATGCGCTGGAACGGAAAGCACTAACGGTCCGGGAACCGTGGCCGGAGGATCATCGAGTCATCGGCGTCCGCTTAACCGCGGCCGGGCGGCGACGGGTCACTGACCTGGAGCATCTGCTGGATGACCTGGAGGCGGCGATCGCTGAGCTGCCGGAGACCGATCAGCAGAGCCTCCACCGCGCCCTGCAGCGGATCGTGCGCCGCATGGCCACAGCCGGCCATGTGGTGGTGTATGAGATGTGCTGGGGATGCGCCTTCTTTCGACCGAACGTCCACCCCGAAAATCCTGCGGCCCCGCACCATTGTGCGTTCATGGATGCTCCCCTGCCCGATGCGGATACCTACACCGAATGCCCGGATTTCACTCCCCGCGAGGAGGTGCCCACATGACCGGAGGACAACCGCTCCCCATCCGGATGTATGCCCGTCCAGACTGTGAGGACAGCGAGCTGGCCCGGAACCGGCTGCGGGAGCTGGGGATCCCCTTTATCGAGATCAACATCGATGAGGATGAGACAGCGGCCCAGTATGTGGAACGGCTGAACCGCGGCTTCCGCAGCACGCCCACCATCGTGTTCGGGGATGAGGCTTTCTACATCGTGGAGCCCACGGTGGAGCAGCTGGACGAAGCGCTACGGAGGGCTGGATATCCCGTGCCGGTCCGAGCCACTTCGTGAGGGAATAAAGGGACGATGGTCCCTGGCCATTGTTCCCTTTTCCGCTCCAAACCATCCTCAGGAGGTCCAGTCATGAGCGTCCAGACGATTCCCGGATACACCTATGGGACGGCGGAGGTGGCGCGCTCTCCGGTGAGCGCCAAGGACTTCGAGGACCTCAAGAAGGCAACCATGTTCACCGAGGAGGATGAGCGCTACCTGCGGATGGCCGGGGAGGTCCTGGCGGATCAGGTGGAGGACATCCTCGACCTCTGGTATGGCTGGGTTGGATCCAACTCCCATCTGGTGTATTACTTCTCCGGTCCCGACGGGAAACCGGACATGAACTATCTCCAGGCGGTCCGTAAGCGGTTCGGCCAGTGGATCCTGGACACGTGCAATCGCCCCTACGACGCGAATTGGCTGAACTACGCCCAGGAGATCGGCTTACGCCATCACCGGATCAAGAAGAACCAGACGGATGGCGTCCAATCCGTTCCCCACATCCCTATGCGGTATGTCATCGCTTTCATCTATCCAATCACCTCGACCATCCGGCCCTTCCTGGCCAAGAAGGGCCATCCGCCGGAGGTGGTGGAGAAGATGCACCAGGCCTGGACTAAATCCGTGATCATGCAAGTAGCCCTCTGGTGCTATCCTTATACTAAAGATGGAGACTGGTGAATCTTCCGGAGCGAACCGCCCCCGGGCCTCATAGCGAGGCCCGGGGGTCCTGGAGATGGGACTGGAGGAACGGATCGCACGCAGCCGTCTGATCCCGCCCCGTCCCCGGCTGACCTGGGTGCAGCGCCCTCGTGTGGATGCC
This sequence comes from Chloroflexota bacterium, assembly GCA_030550075.1. Classification (GTDB taxonomy): domain Bacteria; phylum Chloroflexota; class Anaerolineae; order Thermoflexales; family Thermoflexaceae; genus Thermoflexus. Next base: position 4,188 of record JAUQQB010000074.1, read on the forward strand.
CGCTTGCGGGAGGCCTTTCAGGTCCCGGTGACGATCGTGCGGGCGGACCCGGGCTACGGCAAGACGACCGCCGTCGCCCAGATGGTGCATGATGGGTCCTGCCCAGCCGCGTGGTGCAGCCTGACGGAGGCCGAACGGGATCCGGTGCTCTTCCTGGCCCACCTGATTTTCGCGGTTCGAACCCTCGATCCGGGCAGCGGCACGCACGCCCTGATGCTGCTCCAGGCACCCGGCGGCGCCCAGCATGGACCAGCGGTCATCGACGCGCTGGCCAACGATCTCTTCGACCGACTCTCCACCGACGCCCTGCTCATTCTGGATGATTACCACCTGGCAGAAAGCCCGGAGGTCAACCGCCTGACGGAGCGGTTTGTTGAGGAAATGCCCCCCACCCTTCATCTGTTGCTCCTCACCCGGCAGACCCCCGCCTTTCGAAACCTCCCTCGCTGGCGATCCTACGGCGAGGCCCGCGAGATCCTCACGGTAGATCTCGCCTTCACCCCGGAAGAGATCCAGGCCCTTTTCGCTCTTCACGGCTGCCCCATTTCTCCAGAGATCGCCCGTCGGCTGGCCGAAGAGACCGAAGGATGGATCATCGCGCTTCAGATGATCCTGCATCAGCTACGGGAAAGCGGGCCAAGCGCCATCGAGACGCTTCTGGATCGAATCCCGGAGGCGCTCCCTGACCTCTTCGACTACTTTGCCACGGAGGTTCTGAACCGCCAGCCCCCAGCCGTCCAGCGATTCCTGCTGCAGACCAGTATCCTGAGGGAGCTGGACACGGAAGCCTGCGCGGCGGTCCTGGAAAACCCGGAGGATCGTGCCCTGCTGGCTCACATTGAAGCACACGTTCCCTTTCTGGCTATGAGAGGAGATCCTGGAAGCCCTCTGGCCGGAGCGGGATCCTGCCAGCGCAGCCCTGGAGCTCCGGGTGACCCTTCACGCCCTGCACCGGGCCCTGGAGCCCACCCGGCGGCCCGGGCAGCCCCCTTTCTATGTGATCCGGGAAGGGGAGTTCCTGCGTCTGAACCCCCATGCGGTCTTTCACATCGATGCCGATCTGTTCACCGCCCTGCTGGCCCAGGCCCAGAAGCGGGAGCGCTTCGCTCCGGATGAAGCCCTCAGCCTGCGGCGGCAGGCCCTGGCACTGGTCCAGGGGGAATTCCTGGAGGAATGCCGGTATGAGGATTGGGCGATGCCGGAGCGGGAGCACCTTTCAGCGCTCTATCTCAGCGCCGCCGAACAGGTCGCGAGGGCCCTGGCGGCGCGGAACGCCTATGAGGAAGTGATCTCCCTCACGCAGCGGATCCTGGAGCGGGATCCCTACCACGAGGCCGCCTGTGGATTGCTGGTGCAGGCATGCTGGGCCCTTGGGCGGCGCGCCCTGGCGGTCCGCATCTACGAGCGCTTCCGGCAGCGCGTGCGGAAGGATCTGGGGGTTGAGCCGGCGCTATCCCTCGCTGCCCTGCTGGCTGAACTTTCCCCGGATGTCCAGCGCCCCGGCGGATTCGCGGGGTAAAGCGTCAATCTGCAGGGGGAAGGAGCGGCATACGCCAGCGGGGAACCGGCGCGCGGGGGGATTCCCGCATGACCAGCATGATGCTGGCGATCATCAACGAGGCACCGGTCCATTGGATCGGTGTCAGATGCTCGCCGAGCCATCCCACGGCCAGCGCCACGGTCACCAGGATCTCCATCACCGTCAGCAAAGCGGTCTGAGTCCCTCCCAGACGCTTGACCCCCGTGAACATCCCCAGCCGCGAGAGCATCAGGACGGCGGCCATCGCGAAAATCGGACCCAGGGCGCTGGAAGGCACGGGAGGATGTGGGTTCCCAAAGATCCATCCGGCCACTGGCGTGAAGGCCGCCATCGCGGTCAGCGCATAAAGCGTCAGGGTCTGAGCGGGCATCTCATACAGGACCCGCTGGCTGAGCACCACGTGAAGAGCGTAGAAGCCGCTGGACAGCAACACCAGAAGCACCCCGAGAAGATCGGGCATCCCCTGGAAACGGCCCAATAGCAAAATGAGGCCCAGGCTGGCCAGAAGGATCCGTAGACGGGTCAGGCCCGGGATCGGTTCGCCATTCAGGCGGGTCATCAGGGCCACCAGGATGGGATACATGGAATAAATCAAATGGGCCACCGCGGCGTCCAGACGGTAGAGGCCCAGATAATAAAAAACCGACCCCAGGGCGTTGGCGAAGCCCACCGCCAGACACCCCAGCAGGCCCACGGGATAAATGTAGAGATAGCGGCGCCAGCGGGGATGAATCAGATATAGTCCCCAGAGGGCCAGAGCGGCCAGTCCGGTGCGCAGGACGACCACCGCGGTGGGGTCCGCGCCCTCGTGATAGGCCAGCTTCGCCAGGATCGGCGCCCCGCCCAGCATGATCGCCGAAAACAGGGCTGCTAAGATTCCCTGCCATTCCATCGTAGGCCTCTGATTACTCCAGTTTTTTGTCCCGCGAGCGCTGAAGCCGAAGAATGGCCTGGATCTGGGCCATCAGCATCCCCTGCCATGCCGCGCCGGTCCGCCACCCCGCCGGACATGGCACCGAATCCAGCTCCTCGTGCCCCTTCACGGCTTCGACTCCCAATCCCAGGTGTTCCAGAAGATAAGCAATCAGCCAAGCCGTCGCCGTCAGCTGGCGCTCGCCAGGAGGCCGCTGGCGGAAATCCCCGATCAACCCGATGCTGATCGTCGTCGCATTGTCCCTCGCTATATGAGAAACCGCCACAGTAAGCGGGTGGATCCGATACAGGACGCCATCGGCACCCACCAGGAAGTGATAGCTTGCGCCGGGCAATCCGAGCTGCTCCACCTGAAAAGCGGCGATCTCTGCCGGAGTGATCCCCGCATCGGTTCCTGTCTGATGCAGAACCACACCTCGAACGATTCCCAACGGGCGAAGAGGGAAAGACCTTCCCGGATGGGTCGGGAGTTTTCCGCTCAGGTCCTGCCACGCCGGCTCCGGCACTCCGGGCATGGGTATGCGCGCCTCCTCCAGGAGCCGACGGACCTGCTCCCGGATCTTCATGCTGAAGGTGGGGAACTGAAATCGACGGTGAGTAAGCGAGGCCCCGGATACCCCTTCCACCCGGGATCCTTGCGGGAAGAGCTCTCGCGCGGTCTGGATCTGGGATGGTCCCAGCCGAAAGCGGAGCATCAACCACGCACAAAGGCGGGCGACGCGATCGATTTGCATGGAGGAAGGCTCACGATCCCCGCTCCATCCCGCCAGCCCGATCCCCACGCTCACCCGTCCGTATCCCCCCGCATGATCCGTCATGGCTTCCAGCGGGAGCGTCCAGAAGACCCGCCCATCGGCTGTGATGTAAAAATGATAGGGGAAGCCCGGACGCCCTCCTTGCTCAACCAGGAAGGCCGCGAGCGCTTCGGGCGACAGATCCCCCGGAACCTCCAGCGGATGCAGGATCAGCCAGCGGATCACCTCCAGAGGGCGTCGCGGCCACGGCGAGCGCTTCCGTCGGTGGAGGATGGGCTCGATCCAAAACAGGGAAAGGTTGAACCGCCGGAGATCCGCATCGGCCCATGGCTGGGGGATGATCGGCACCGTCCGCGGATCCCCTTCCAGGTTCGCATCCATACTCCGGATCCATCCGATATGCTCCTCAAACTGAACCCTCCACCATCCTCGATCCGAGGTAGCCGCCTGGACCATCCCCCGATGGCCCGCCGGAAGCTCCAGGATAGCGGGAGCGTGAATGGATGGGGCGAGGCGAAGCCCTGTCGGCCGGCGGAGGGAGAGAATCACCGGGCCCGGCGGATAAGACAGGATGTTCTGGGGATCCCCATGGAGGATAAGCGCATCGCGGGGCAACCATCCCTGGCGGCCCGTCTCCGGCTGGAGCCAGGAATACCACTCCCGATCCTCTGTGCAGGCCAACGTGATGCCGATCAGGTCTTTCGGAAGAGGAACCCCCAGAGCCTCCCCACCCGGGCGATCGTAAAGCCGCGTTTCCTGGCGGAGGGCGGCCCGAGGATAACGCTGAAGCCCTACATCCCATCGATAACACGCGGCCAGTGCGCGATCCAGATCACGGAGCAAACGCTCCTTGCCTTCCATAAACCAGGGATCCACGCGCTGCCATCGATAAAGGACCATACACCGCACAGGGGGATGCGCAGGATCCGAATTCCAGCGATGGATTTCTGTATAAGCCTCGGAGATCCATCCGGTATCCTCATCTGGCCAGGAGATCGGCTGTCCCTTGTAATCGCCCATAGAGGCCTCGGTGATGAAGATCGGCAGGTGGCGCAGATGGGGCGGGATGGCTTCGATGAAATCCCGATAAGCCCGGAAGCCCCGATAGCGGGTTTCATATGGGGGAGAGAAGCGGGCCTCATCAGTGAGGGAACGGGGATCCGGGCTCTGACTGACGACGTGAAGGGCGACGCCGTCCAGATCCTCGCCGATCGCTGTCAAGACATCGTGGAAGTAAACCACCCAGTCCCCGGTAGGATTTTCAGGGTAGCGGAGCACAGCCGTGAAGGGCGCCACGGCCGCGGGGATCACGACATCCTCCTCATGGCCGGGCTGGTTGCGGATGAGCTCTCGGCATCGCCGGAAACAGCGCGCATAGCGCTCCGGGGTGATCCATTCGGCTGCCTCGAAGCGACGAGCGGAGGGATCTATACGGGCGCCGGGCTGCTGCTGGGGGTGATTGGGCTCGTTCCCGATGATCCAGATATGGGCGCTGGGGGACGCGGCGACAAAGCGGGCGCAACGCCGGGCGAACGCCTCGTAGCGGTCGGAGGGCGGGAGCGTGCCGTTCGGATATCGGCCGTAGTTCAGCACGACAATGACGCCGAAACCAGCCCCGGCCCACGTCTGATAAATCGAGCCACGCCCGCTCACATCCTCCGGGTCGGCCCCAATGGTTTCCTCGAAAACCACCCAACCGGTCAGTCCGGCCGCGCGGAACCGTTCCCGCCATGGACCGGGATCGTGAATTCCATAAAGATAGACCGGCCATGGGGTTCTGGACATACTCCGCCCCTGATTTCATCTTGTAGTAGGACAACTGCTCGCAGTTGTCCTACAGGATGAAAGGCGTTAGCGTTCCTCTCGAAGGAACCGCTCCCGCCATGGGCCGGGATCGTGGATTCCATAAAGATAGACCGGCCATGGCGTTCTGGACATACTCCGCCCCTGATTTCATCTTGTAGTAGGACAACTGCTCGCAGTTGTCCTACAAGAGTAAAAGAGTCAGCGCTCCTCTCGAAGGAAGCCCGCCCGCACCACAAAACGGCGAACCCGCCCCCGGAACTCTGGATCGAAGAGCATAGGGTCTGTGGTGGTCATGATCGTTTGCTCCACATCCTCCAGGGCCCGGAGCAGATAGCGCCGGCGTTCCTCGTCCAGCTCCGCCATCACCTCATCCAGCAACAGGACCGGGCTTTCCTGGAAGATGGAGGCCAGCCAGCGGGCGGCCGCCAGCTTGAAGGCCAGGATTGCCGTCCGCTGTTGCCCACGTGATCCATAAAGGCCCAGATCCACCCCATCCACGATAAACCGGAGGTCATCCCGATGAGGGCCGATCCGGGTCATCCCCCGCCGGATATCCAGCACACGCTCACGAAGCAGAACGCGCTGGAAAGCCTCCCTTAACTCGACCTCCTGGAGCATCTTCCCCCATGTCATCACCCCCAACGCCATCTGCCCCTCTGCCTGAAAGGGATCCAGACCCGGGACATAGCGCAACAG
>JAUQQB010000075.1 GCA_030550075.1 Chloroflexota bacterium
CCGCAGACCTTCGGGCCCCGGGGAGGGGGATGAAGGGGGGAGGGGCTCCTTGACTCCCCTTTCCATGAGATTTACTGCGTAAGTCCTAAAGGAGATTTCGGGCCGCTGAACCAGCCTTCAAAGGCCCCATGGGGAGATGGGGAGATAGGGAGTCATCCGGGTCATCGCTTAACCGAATCTGGATGGAGGGAGCGATGGATATCTTTGCGAAGTGCCACGGATTCACCACCGCAAAAGAGGCAATGGCAGCCGGCTTCTACCCGTATTTCATCCCCCTGGACGACACCGAGGGGACGGAGGTGGTTTACCAGGGGCGCCGCATCCTGATGTTTGGATCCAATAACTACCTGGGGTTGACCACCCATCCGAAAGTCAAAGAGGCGGCCATCGAAGCATTAAGGCGGTATGGAACTTCATGTACGGGATCCCGCTTCTTGAATGGAACCCTGCGCCTGCATCGGGAGCTGGAGGAACGCCTGGCGGCCTTCGTCGGCAAGGAGGCGGCACTGGTTTTCTCCACAGGTTACCAGACCAACCTGGGGACGATCTCCGCCCTGGTCGGGCGAGGGGATTACGTGGTCCTGGACAAAGAGGATCACGCCAGCATCGTAGACGGCGCTCGCATGTCCATGGGAATCACCAAACGGTTCTCGCATAACGATATGGCGGCCCTGGAGCGACAGCTTGCATCCCTCCCGTCGGAAGCCGGCAAGCTGGTGGTGGTGGATGGCGTCTACTCTATGGGTGGCGACATCGCTCCAGTGCCGCAGCTGGTGGAGGTCTGCCGCAAATACGGGGCGCGGCTGATGGTCGATGATGCGCACTCGCTGGGAGTGCTCGGGCCGAACGGCCGGGGAACGGCGGCCCATTTCGGACTCACTGAACAGGTAGATCTCATCATGGGCACCTTCAGCAAATCCTTCGCCTCCATCGGCGGCTTCATCGCCGGGGATGAGCCGGTGATCCATTACATCCAGCACCACGCCCGTTCCCTGATCTTCAGCGCCAGCCTCCCCGCTCCGAACGTAGCCGCCGTGCTGGCGGCTCTTGAGGTCATGCTGGAGGAGCCTGAGCGGGTCCGGCGGGTGAATGAGATCGGTGCCAAAATGCGCTACGAGCTCAAGCGCCTGGGCTTCGATATCGGACCCAGTCAGACCCCTATCGTGCCGATCATCATTGGCGATGATATCCGGACCGCCCTGGCCTGGAAGGCCCTCTTTGAAGAAGGCGTCTACGTGAACTGTGTGGTGGGGCCGGCGGTTCCACCTGGGAAGCAGCTCCTGCGGACGTCCTATATGGCCACACATACCGATGAGCAATTGGAGCGTGGTGTGGAAATCTTCGAGCGGGTCGGGCGGGCGCTGGGGCTCATCAACCCCTCAACGGCCCATGTGGAAGAGCCTGCGCCCTCCACAGGCTCCTGATCGCCCTCCATCTCAGCGCGCAGGGGTGAAAACGGCTGGCCCGCTTCTCTTTCCCCTCTCCCCGCGTTCTGAAGGCGTGGGGGAGAGGATAAGCGGGTTCATCCAAAGTACGAGTTAAAATGAGGGTAGAGATTCCGCTGCCGGCCCTTTTTGGAACATTGGGGAGAGGGGTGTGATGTCTTCAGTGAGCCGTCCCACCAGCGGGCGCTTTTTCCCTTTCCCATGGCTCCAGGGGCTTCATAGACCTCTTGCGCCCAGGCCAGCAGCTGGAGCGGTGACGAAATCGGGCAGACTTGCTCTGGAGGCATTGGGCATGCCGCTTTATGAATATCTGTGTCGGGATTGTGGCGCGAAATTTGAGCTCCTGCGGGGGATCGCTCAGGCGGATGATCCGGCCCCATGCACGGAGTGCGGCAGCACCCGGACCGGCCGGCTAATCTCCCTTTTCGCCGCCATCAGCGATGGGAAGATGGTGGCCGGCTCCACGGGTTGCGCGGCTTGCTCTTCCCATAGCTGCGCCTCGTGCGGGCTGCACGGATGAAAGGGATTCACCCCATGGGGAGGAAGCTCGATCGTATAGCCAGCCGGAAGAGGAAGCTCGTTTCAGGTTGTTGTTCGGACCTCTGGAGGGCGGCAGGGCCAGGGATCGGGCTTGTGTTGGTCGGCCTCTTCGGGCTGTTGTGGTTCGATCTCGCGAGAGCACAGGGCGATTTTCAGGCCCAAGTGATCTCCCCCTCGCGAGATCAGCCGGTCTGGGGCACTGTGGATATCGTGGGGGTCGCCACCCACCCGAATTTCGCCAAGTACGATATGGCCATCCTGGACGCCCAGGATTTCACGAAAGAGTGGCGCTGGCTGGTTCAGGGCCGCCCGGTCCGGGCGGACACCCCCACGGTGTTGGCCACGTGGGATACCCGGCTCTTCCCCGATGGGGAGTACGTGATCCTGGTCCGCGTGTGGGATCAAGGCGGGGGCTTCCGGGATTTCCTCTTCGGGCCATATCGGGTCGCGAACGCCCAGCCGACGCCTACCCCTACGGAAGTCGCAGCCCCGACCATTGAGCCGGAACCGACCGGCCCGTTCGTGATCACCCCGACCGTTCAGATTGAGCTCCCCCCCACGGCCACCCCGGGTCCAACCGCTACGCCGATTCCGGGCATTGGGCAGACTCCGATGAGGGACAGCCTGGGATTCGAGGATCTCCTGGATGCCTTTTTCGCCGGAGTCCGATGGACGTTCATCCTCTTCGGGGTCTGGGGAAGCATCCTGATCCTCCGCTGGGGATGGCGCCAGTGGCGCCATCGTTAAGGGCGAAGGGGAACGGATCCCCCTCTCTGACAAGCTTTCCATTTGCTTCGCTGGAGGAAATCGGTCATGCCTGGGGAACCCATCCGGCTGCTTCACTTCGCGGATCTGCACATCGGCATCGAGGCCTACGGTCAGATCGATCCTCAGACCGGCTTGAACCGGCGGGTGGTCGACTTCCTGCAGGCCTTCGATCACGTGGTGGAGCACGCGATCCGTGAGGAAGCGGATCTGGTTCTCTTCTGTGGCGATGCCTTCAAGAACCGGGATCCTTCCCCCACCCATTTGAGAGAGTTTGCCGCCCGCCTCCGCCGCTTGCTGGAAGCCGGGGTTCCGGTGTTTCTGCTGGTGGGCAATCACGATTTGCCGGGGATGGAGAAGCGAGCCACTCCCCTGGACATCTTCGGGGAGTTTCGGCCGTTATTGCGGGAAGGAGACCGCCTGATGGTTGGGCGTCGGGAGGCCGTGCATCGGATTCGGACCCGCCGGGGTCTTCTTCAGCTGATTGCCATGCCTTTCCCGGTGCGGGCGCGGCTCCTGAAAGACGAGGCATGGAGGAACCTTCCCTCGGAGGAGCTGGATCATAAGCTCCGCGAAGCCCTTCACCTCTTATTGCAACGCGTGCTGGAAACGGAGATTGATTCAACCTTGCCGACGATCGTGGCGGGCCATTTCTCCATTGAGGGAGCCACTTACGGTTCCGAACGTCAGGTGATGATGGGCTACGATGTGGTGCTGTCCCCCTCAATGTTTCAGCATCCGGCCATTGACTATGTGGCCCTGGGCCACATCCACAAGCACCAGGCGGTGGGCAGCGGGAGCCCTCCGATCGTATATAGCGGGAGCGTGGAGCGGGTGGATTTCACGGAGGAGGAGGAGCCGAAGGGATTCTGCTGGGTCGAGGTGCAGCGGGGAAGGGCGCAATGGCGTTTCGTGGAGCTGCCTGCTCGCCCATTTAAGACGTTGTCTCTGGATCTCCGGAACGCTTCCGACCCGGAGATGACAGCCATCGCCCAGATTCGACGGGACGCCTCCTCGATTCGGGATGCCGTGGTGCGAGTGCACATGCGCATCCGCCCGGAGCAGAAGGAGAGATTGCGGGAAGCGCGGCTGCGAGAGGAGTTGGAGAAGGCAGGCGCTTTCTATGTCTCCGGCATCCGAATGGAGAGGGAAGAGAGCAACCGTCCCCGCATCGCTCTCAGCGAGGTGGAACATCTTACCCCACTGGAGCTGGTGGATCGCTATCTGAGGTCTCTGAACCCTCCGCCGGATTCGGAGCGGCGTGCCCGGTTGCTACGCGCAGCGGAACAACTCATGGCGGAACAGTTCGAAACGGAAGCGTGATCCGGTGCGAAGAATTCGCATGGGAGGGCGTGATGGAGCTGACGCGATTGGAGCTGAAAAACTTCCTGAGCTACCGCGAGGCGGAGCTGGATTTCACGGGCTTGCACATGGCGGCCCTGGTGGGGCCCAACGGCGCGGGCAAAAGCAGCCTCCTGGATGCCATTACCTGGGCGCTATGGGGCGAAACCTCGCGTCATAAAAGAGGAGAGGGGGATCTTTTGATCCATCGGGGGGAGAAGGAGGCCCGGGTGAGCCTGACCTTCCGGCTGGGAGAGGAGGTTTATCGGGTCACCCGGATCTTGCGGCGAGGGAAGGGGACCATGCTGGATTTTCAGATGCTGGCGCCCCGCCACCGCGTCCTCTCCGGCTCGGGGGTCCAGGAAACTCAGAAGGAGATCCATAAGACGCTTCGAATCAGCTTCGATACATTCGTGAACTCCGCTTTCATTCGTCAGGGGCGCGCCGATGAGTTCACCACCAAGGAGCCAGGAAAGCGCAAAGAGATCCTGGCGGACATCCTGGAATTGGGTCAATGGGAGAAACTGGAGGACAGGGCCAGGAAGAAGATCGGCGAGATCAATCGGGAGCTGAGCAACCTGGAATGGCGGATTCAGGAGAACGAGCGGGAGCTTCAGCGACGGCCGGACTATGAGGCGGCCTTTCGACAGGCTTCGACGGAGCATCTGGCTCGGCAAGAGGAGCGGGAGATGGTGGAACGGGAGTGGGAGGCGTTACGTCGAGATGAGGAGCGGTTGCGCATGGTGCAGGAGCGGCTTCGGGAGCTGGAGGGGCAGCAAGGGGAAATCGAGCGCAATCTGACCCGCCTGACCGAGCAGATCGCCCAGCTCCAGGATTCCTTGAGCCGCTGGCGGGAGCTGACAAGGCGTCGAGAGGCCATCATCGCGGCCTGGGAGGAACTGCAGCGAGCGCGGGAGGCTCTCACACAGATGGAAGAGGCCCACCGGGAGGCCAGCGCGCTGCAAGAGCGTCGCATGAAGTTAGAGAGCCGGATCGCTGAGGCTCGGGGGCGACTGGAGGGCGAGCGGCAACGACTGCAGGCGGAGATCGAGGCCATCACCGCTCGGGCCGCGCGCCAATCTGAGCTGGAAGCGGAAGCCTCAGACATCCGAAAGCAGTTAAACGAGCGGGCTGCGCTGGAGGAGGAGATCCGCGCCTTGAAGGAACAATCGCAGGCCTTACAGACCGAGCGGGGCGAGCGTCAAAACGAAAACCGGCGGCTTCATCAGGAGATGAAGGATCTGGAAGCCCGGATCCAGGCGATCTCGCGCATCGGCGCGGAATGCCCGACCTGCCGGCGTCCGCTTCCGGAGACCGAGCGGATACGCCTTCAGCAGGAATGGGAGCTGGAGGGTCGTCGTCGGGGCGATCGCTACCGGGAGAATCAAGCTCGCCTTCAGGCCATCGATCAGGAGCAGAGCCGGCTGGAAGCCCAGGTCGAAGATCGAGAGCGCGCCCTGGAGAGGCTCTCCCGCCTGGAACTCCGCCTGGAGCATATCCATCAGGAGCTCAACGAGATCCAGAGGGAGCTGGATCTTCTGGAGGAACGGCGGCGGGCGCTGCAGGAGATCGAGCAGCGGCTCCAGGAAGATCGGGTGGCTCCGGAAGAACAGGCGGCCCTTCAGGAAATCGACGCCGCCCTGAAAGTCCTGGGTTATGATGTGGAGACGCATCACGCCCTCCGGCGCCGGGTCCGCGAGCTGGAAGAAGCCGCGCGGGACTGGCATCGCCTTCAAGAAGCAGAGCAACGGATTCCCCAGGAGGAAGCATCCCTCCGGCATCTGGAGGAGATGCATCAGGCAGAGGTTGAGCGTCGGGAGCGTCTGCGGGAAGGGCAAAAACAGCTGGAGCTGGAAAAGAAAGAGCTGGAGGAGCGGTTGAAAGCCCTTCCGGAGATGCAGCAGAGGGTGGAGCAGGCGCGCCAGGCGGAGCGCGAGGCCCGGGATCGAATGACCCGGGCCCAGCAGCAGCTGGAAGCCTGCGATCGCCTGGAGGAGGAGCTCGCGGATCTGCAGCGGAAGAAGACCCAGCTCGAAGAGGAGAAAGGCCTCTATAGCACCTTGATGGTGGCGTTCAGCAAGAACGGGATCCCTGCGATGATCATCGAGGGGATCCTTCCGGAGATCGAGGACGAGGCCAACCGGATTCTCCAGCGCCTCACCGATGGGCGGCTCACCGTGCGGTTCCGTTCCCAGCGGGAAACGAAGAGCGGCACGGTGCAGGAAACCCTGGACATCTTGATCTCCGATGAAGGGGAGGAGCGCCCTTACGAGTTCTTCTCCGGCGGTGAGAAGTTCCGGGTGGATTTCGCGATCCGCCTGGCCCTCTCCCGCGTCCTGGCCCGGCGCTCCGGGACTCCGTTGCGGTTGCTGGTAGTGGATGAGGGGTTCGGCTCTCAGGATCAGGCCGGACGGGAACGGCTGATCGAGGCCCTGAACGCCGTAAAGGATGAGTTCTCAACGGTTCTGATCATCTCTCATCTGGAGGAATTCCACGACGCCTTCCCGGTCCGAATCGAGGTTCGCAAGACTACAAATGGATCTCAGCTCCAGGTGGTGATGTAAGGATGCTTCGGGGTCAGGTGGGCCACTCAGCCCTTACGATGTGAAAATCCATCGGATCATGAACGATATGGGAATTGGCTGGCTAATCTCCCGCGCGACCCTTCGATATGGTGGGCAGGCGGTTCTGGAGGGGGTGATGATCCGCGGGCCGGCCGGCATCGCGGTCGCCGTGCGGGCCCCGGATGGGCAGATCGTCCTCCGCTCCATGCCCCTTCCGCCCCGGCGGACCTGGCAGCGCTGGCCTTTGATCCGAGGCGTATTCGTCCTATGGGAAACCCTTCGCTGGGGGATGGAAGCCCTCTGGTTCTCCGCCACGGTCGTAGCGGGGGAGCATGAGGCCCAGGAGGTCCGCGATAGCCCCATCGCCCTGCTTACGATGGCGGCTTCCTTTGCCCTGGCTCTGGGGATCTTCATGCTGTTGCCCGCGTTTCTGGCGGAAGGGATCGAACGGGTGTTGGGGCTGTCCCCATGGATCCGGACTGCACTGGAGGGGATCTTTCGTCTGGGGCTGGTTCTTGGTTACCTGATCGCGGTGGGGCGCCACCCGGAGATCCGCCGGGTATTCGCTTATCATGGCGCGGAACACAAAGTGGTGCATGCGCTGGAAGCAGGAGCCCCGCTGACGATCGCGGGAGCCCGTCCGTTCCCGACCGCCCATCCCCGCTGTGGGACGGCTTTTCTCCTCACCGTGATTGTGATCGCGGCCATCCTCTTTGCCTTCCTGCCTTCTTCCAATTTAATCGAGCGGCTGATCCTCCGCGTGGCTCTGCTTCCCGTCCTGGCTGCTCTCTCCTACGAAGCGCTGTGGCTCAGCGCGCGGTATCAACACGTGCCGCTGGTGGCTGCGCTCTCCGCTCCGAACCTCTGGCTGCAACGGCTGACCACGCGTGAGCCGGACGAGGCGATGCTGGAGGTTGCCCTGGCTGCCCTTCAGGCGGCGCGGGGGATGGAGCAGGCGAAGTAATCTTCCCCCTTTCCCCACCACCGGCTCCCAGAGATCAAGAGGAACCGCTGGCCTCCTTCCCCTCCCAACCTCTGTGGGAATAGAATGTTTCCTGGAAGGATCCTCAACGTCAGAGGAGCCTATGGAAATCGGTCTCGTTGGGATGCCCAACGCGGGCAAATCGACCCTGTTCAACGCCCTGACCCGTCATCATGTCCCCACAGCGCCCTATCCCTTCACCACCATTGAGCCGCATCGAGGGGTGGTTTCCGTTCCAGATCCTCGCCTGGAGGCCCTGGCGCGGATGATTCAACCCGAACGGATCGTCCCGGCGACGCTGACGGTAGTGGACATCGCGGGGCTGGTGCGGAATGCCCATCAGGGGGAGGGATTAGGGAACCAGTTCCTGGCCCACATCCGTGAGGTGGATGCGATCCTGATGGTGCTTCGCGGCTTCGATGCGCCGAACATCCCGTCCGGACTAGGGGAAGTGGATCCGATCGCCGAACTGGAGGTGCTGGACCTGGAATTGGCATTGGCGGACCTGGAGACGGTGCGACGACGTCTGGAGAAAACCCGCAAGGCGGCCAAGGCGGATCCTCATGCGTTCGCCGAAACCATCGCTGCGCTGGAGGATCTGGCGGCCCACCTTCAGGCCGGACGTCCGACCCGGACCTGGCCGGGACGGGCGGCATGGCATGGATTGTTGCGGGAGCTCTTTCTACTGACGGACAAGCCCCGCTTGATCCTCCTGAATGTGGCGGAAGAGGATTTGCCGGAGGATGGCATATCCGCCGTTGAGCTGGCTCGCCGGGCAACGAAGGAAGGCAGCCCCTTTCTGGTGGTGTGTGCGGAGCTGGAAGCCGCGCTGAACGAGTGGTCGGAAGAGGAAGCCCGGGCCTATCGGGAAAGTCTGGGGCTTTCGGGTTCCGCCCTCGATCGCCTAGTCCAGGCGGCTTACGCCCATCTGGGCCTGATCACGTTCTTTACCATCACCGGGGGCCACGAGGTGCGGGCGTGGCCCATCCCGCGGGGAACCCGGGCGCAGCAGGCTGCGGGGCGCGTCCACTCCGATATGGAGCGAGGCTTCATCCGGGCGGAGGTCATCCCCTGGCATCTCCTGGTAGAAGCCGGGTCTCCTCATGCGGCCCGGGAACGAGGCCTGTGGCGGATTGAGGGGCGCGATTATGAAGTTCAGGATGGAGATGTGCTCCACTTTCGGTTTCATGCTTAAAAAGGAAGGGTCAGGTCTGTGATTTCCTGGAACCGAAACGCCTTGGAGAAGCGAACAGGCTTCTTTCCACCTTTCAGACAAAGACCAAAGGGGGATTCTCATGTCTCCATCGCTGGCAGGAGGCCCCGCAGGGATTGCACTGGTCACTGGCGCGGGTCGAGGGATGGGGGAAGCCATCGCGGTTGGGCTGGCCGCGCGAGGCTTCCATGTGGTAGCGAACGATATCCATCTGGCAGCGGCGGAGCGGACGGCAGAGTGCATCCGGGCCGCAGGAGGATCCGCGGAGCCCTTTCACGCTGATGTGGCGAACCGGGTGGCTGTTGGCGCGATGGTCCAGGAGATCCTGGCGCGCTGGGGCCATCTGGATCTGGTGATTCATCATGCGGAAGTCCATCCCCATCGCTCCCTGCTGGAGATGGGGGAATATGAATGGGATCGGACCGTGGCGGTTATCCTGAAAGGAGCGTTCAATCTGCTTCAGGCGGCGGCTCCCGCGATGATCGAGCGGAAACAAGGAGCTTTCGGGTTTCTGGTCCCATCCCAGGCCCTGACTGGAGGCCGCCTTCATGCAGCATATGGGACGGGGAAGGCAGGGTTGATCTTTCTGACTTATGCTGCGCGCGAGACGCTGAATACGATGGGTATCGGGGTTCATCTGTTTTTCATCAAGGAATCCGATGAGACCGCAGAAGGGCTCTCCGCCCCAGAGGTGGATCTGGAATCCGCCCTGGATGGCATCGTTCGATTGGACGGGACGAACCATACCCTGCAGATCTGGAGGAGGTAGGCTTGCCAGAAAAAAGGGGAGAGGTTTTGCAGCGTTCACAGGGTTGCGAAATCGCTCCCATTGTCTCTCACACGTGACATACAATAGTGGAGAAGATTGGGGAACGAGAGTCAGGAAGGATCCATGGGGAGAGAAACATTCGGAACCATAAGCCTATCTTCAGCCCGCTGGCGATGGCCATTTGAGCGAAACCAAAGGGCTCATCTCAAGCTAGTGCTTCATCCAGATTTGTTAGGACTTACGCAGTTCGTTTCCCATGGGGG
>JAUQQB010000076.1 GCA_030550075.1 Chloroflexota bacterium
TGACGATAGGTCTGCCCACCTTATCCCGCTTGGTCCCATCGGTGCGACGAATGCGATGAGCTTTCGACCGGGAGGGCTTCCTCGAGGGGGCCGGTGAGTCCCTCCCTCCTTCCCTCCCTTCCCACGGCTCAAAGGACCGTGGGAGGGGAGGAGAAAAAGTACCACACCAAAATCATTCGTGTAGTACCCAGGTTTCCTCGGAGGTGGAGCCGGGCACCGGAGGTCCCGGCTCCACCCTCAAACTCCTTGGGCATTTACCCACCCCCGGAAGGAGTGGCATGCAGGTGGGGGTAGGAGCGGGCATGGGCGCGGGGGTGAGGGTATTGGTCGGCGCCGCCGTCGAGGTTGGCGACGGGCATGGTGCAAAGCCTTACATCACCGAGCGGAACGATGGTAGGAGCCGTGCCCTCGCCACAGGCTCCTGCTTTGGAAAGAGACGAGAGCGCACATGGGATTAAGAGCACCAACATAAGAGAAGCAAGCACAGCCTCACCCCATGCATGACTGCCGGCCATCCGTTGGGCAGCAGGAGAATCGTAGTAAACCAACCCAGTCCTGCCGCACGCTGTTCACCAGTCATCTGCAAAACACTTAATCCCAAGTCATGGATGGTCGACGGGAAGTACCCAAGCCACTCGCCTCGCAGCGCGAAGAGTGGAAGGACGTTATGCGCTTGGTCGGATGCTCGGGTGAATTGAAGCGCCACGTCAGTGGTCAGCGGCGCTGGCAGGGTCAGGGTCAGCACACCTCCAACAGCGGGGATGCTCTGGGTAAGGAAGATGGTGCCGCTGAGGGTATCCCACCAGGTGACATGGTAAGTGTCTGGGAGCAGTCCGCTTACGGTGACCGTGCCGGAAATCGGCGGGATGGGCACGCCGTCCACCACATTGCGCCAGGTGTGATGGCGGTTATGCACCCACAGGTGGCCCCGTCCGGCAACGCGGTCCACCTGCCCCCAGGCGCGCAGGTCGGGATGAGAAGGGATGGCGCGGGCATCCTCGTAGCGCCCGTTGTTTAGAGGGATGCTGTCCATAAAGTCGCGGAACGCCTTAAAGTGATCACAGAGATCGTATCGGCGGATACTGACCGGGTCCCAATAGAGTTCGTACAGCCCACCCGGGTTGATTTGCCCCCAGAGAAAGTTGTGAAGCCACACGCCCTGCACATCGAGCGTCTGGCTGTATACGTGGTCCCCGTGATAATCGCCATCGTCGCCGATGGCAACCTCGCCGCGCGTGACAGGCTTGCCAGGCCCGGAGAGCGTCCGACCGCCAATCTGCAGGCTGTAAGCGGCGGTCAGGAACGCCGTGTCGTGGTAAAGGAGCGTCAGGTCAAACTCCCCGTTGAGATACACCTTGCGCCCGTCGGGGCTGATGAGTTCTATGTTATCGATCCAGGCATCGCCGCCGGTGCCGAAGGAGTTCTGGAAGAAGATGGCAAGGGAGTGGATGGCGTTATCGCGAAGGACGATGCGGGCCGAGAGGGGAGCCTCGGCACCGGTATGGGTGTGCTGGCTATCAAAGACGCGCCAGTCGTAGGTGCCGGCGGGTGCAGAACATACGAAATCCTGGCCGCTTTCCGCAGGCGGGACCACATTGGATCGGGTATTGTCCAGGATCCACAGAAGGCGCGGGCCAGCAAGAGCGTTGGGGATGCCGTAGTCGCAGGTGCCCGTGAAATTCTCCGCCTTCATCTGGTAACGGATCACCCACTCGCCAGCGCCTCGAATGACGAGTGAGGGTGGGGTGCCGCTGGCGTTATAAAACCGGACGGACCCGGGGATGCGCACGGAATATCCGCTACCCCCATACACATAAGCTGGTCGATCCTCTAAACTCAGGGGATCGCCGATGTTTTGGGCCCAGCCGGCGTAGCGATTGCCGCAGCAAGCGTAGGCGTGGATGTCGGCGTAGTCCACCGCAGCGTAGGCCGGGTGGCCCCAGAACTCAGCGACCGGGAAGCTATGCCAGTTCGAGGTGGTAACCAGGTGGCGCTGGGGATCGTGGGCCTTCATAAACCGTCCGAAAGCCTCGGCCATCGCATAATGGTTGTCATTATAGGGGTCGCCTTCATTCATCAGTTCCCAGGAATGCACCGCCCGGGAGTAGCCCCAGCGGGCGATCAGGTAGCGCCAGAAGTATTCGTGATAGCGCCGCACAGCGGTATTCGGCGCAGCGTAGAAACGGTCGTTGTTTAACTCGTAGTAAGCGCCCACGGGGTTACCATGGGCATCGATGTGATTCGCGACCCAGTCGTTCTTCTCCAGCACAACCAGACGGATCGTGACACCATGTTGCGCCGCCTTCTCCAGGATATAGTCCCACTGCCACGAGGGCTGCTGGTCAAAATACAGGTGATAGGCGAAGCGGTTCTTGCGCAGCACCTCCGGCCCGACCGGCACGCCGCCGGACATCTCGCGCAGCGAAACCTCGTCCACGAAGGCGTCACCGCCGGTCGTGTTCTCCAGAATCAGGTAGAGGTAGTCCAGGAAGTATTCGCCCGGCCCGGTGGTGAAAGTGGCGGTGATCTCCTGCCAGGCGGTCGTGCCGTTAACGTAGCCCAGCAGACGAGTGGACTGTCCGGACGTGGCGGCTGGGTCGGAGCAAGACTCCCCCAGCCAGCCGCCTTTGCGCACTGTGAAGCCGTAGTCCGGGAAGGAAGCATTGCGCGGCCCGGTCACGCCCACTGTCCGCAGCCGCACACGCAGAAGGTAGGTCGTGCGAGGCTTGACGGCGACGTTATTGCTGAATCCCTGGAACATACAGGGGTTACGCTCGTTGTTGACCCCCGGGTCTGCGTAATCCCATAGCCGGAGTGAAAACCGGTGATCGGAGTAGGCAACGGTGTAGGTCAGGCTGGCGGCGTTGAAATAGCCTCCCTCGTAGGGCAAATGATGCGAACTCCAGGGATGCCATGCTGCCATATAGATGCTTTGGCCTGTCATCCAGACACGCAGGAAGTTCACGCGGTGCCGGCCGAAGCGCTCCATTTCCTCATCCACGGAGTAGGTAAAGTGAGCCTCATCAAACCCGGTGTTGTGCCCCACCCCAATAAACGGCGTGCCGTCGGAATACTCAAAGTAGCCGGGGTCGGTGGGGCTGACCCGGATGAAGCCGTGGTTGAGCGGGTCGGTGGAGAGGGTGACGGTGAATGTGCCCTCGCTGCTTTGAACGGTGCCGGAGGCATCGGTGACACGGATGCGGTAACGCCACAGGCCGGTCCGCGAGGGGGCGAAGCGGATCTTCCATATCGGCGCGCCGACCGGATAGAGCCATTCCAGACCGGAGCGACAGTGATTCTGCGGTGTGTCCCCAATACACTGGCGCTGATAGTACTGATAGAGAAACCCGGGCTGGGTGATGACGGTGGCCCAGTTGTCGGGGCTGAAGAGGCCATCCACGCTGATGCCGACTCCAGCTGGCACCCCCGGCGGCGGGGAGGGATCGTAAGGGAAGAAGGGATTCGTAGCGACGGTCCCGGTGATGTCAAAGGTTAATTCAAATTTCTCATAGAGGCCGACGGTATCCGCATTGGCCCGGATGTTGTGGATCTGGAGCGTGGTGGATGGGGCAGCCTCGGATTTCCTGCCGAGCGCTCTGGCTGGCAGCAATACTGCACCCAGCGCGATAACGAGACCGCACAGGATTGGACCTGGCCGCTTCATTGGGACTTATTCCTTCTCTACGGACGCAACAGATAGCGCCGTCGAACCCAGGCGCTCAGCGCATCCATGCCGATCACCAGGAGGAGCACCGCCAGGAGCACAGTGGTCAGACGGGAATAGGCCATGGTGCCCAGGTAGGCCTGCATGTAAAACCCAATGCCCCCGGCGCCCACCAGGCCCAGGACGGTGGAGGCCCGCACGTTATATTCCAGCATAAAGAGCAGCTGGCTGAGGATCGCGTTGGCGCTCTCCGGCCAGAGGACGAAGCGGATCAGATGGCGGCGCTTCGCGCCCACCCCTCGCATCGCCTCCAGGATCTCTGGATCGATTGCTTCGAAAAGCTCTGCGTAGAGCTTGGCCAGGTAGCCCACGGTGTAGAAGGTCAGCGCCAGGGTTCCCGCCAGAGGACCCAGGCCCACGACAATGACCATCAGCACCGCCCACAGCAGCGAGGGCACCGTTCGGATGGCGGCGACCAGGAAGCGAACAACGGCCACCACGCCCGCCGGAAACAACGTGCGGGACCCCAGCGCGCCCATAGGAAAGGAGAGAAGGAACCCCAGTAGGGTCCCGGCGAACGCCATCTGCAGGGTTTCCAGGAGGGCACCGGCGATCGTGGGCAGGATCTGGACATCGGGTGGGAACATCTCTTGAGCGAAGCGGGCCAGATTGAAAGCCCCCTGAATCAAACGTCCAGCCTCGAAAAACCCCATCCCGTTCAACAGCCAGGCCAGCAGGGCCACCAAGCCCAGGCTGAACCCCAGCTCCCGCCACCGGCGTCCCTCCAGGCTTTGTAACGTTCCATGAACGGCCAAACGCTTCGCGCTCATTTCAACGCTTCCCTTCCATAATCTCCCGGAACAACGGCCAGGTGAGATCCAGGGCCGGACTTTCGAAAACCACGCGGCCTTCCTTCAGGATCACCACATGATCCGCGAACTCCTGAACCAGCTGGAGTTCGTGGAGGTTCAGGATCACGGTCAGGCCCCTTTCCCGGGCCAGGCGATGGACAAAAGCCAGCACCTGAGCAGCTCGAGGAAGGTCCAGGTCGGAGACGAACTCATCCGCCAGGATCAGCTGGGGATCCTGCATCAGCGTGCGGGCGATGGCGACCCGCTGGCGCTCTCCCCCGCTAAGACGGAACACTTTCTCATTAGCCTTGTCCGCCAGATCCAGCATCTCCAGCAACGCCATGGCCCGCTCCATCTCTGAGCGGGGGAAAAACCCCAGAGCGGTCCGCCATCCATCATGACGGGCCAGGGATCCCAGGAGCACGTTCTCCAGCGCCGTCAGGCCCCGCACCAGCCCCAGCTGCTGCGGGATATACCCGATGATCTGACGCAGCGCCGGCCTCGGTTTCTCCCGCAATGGATGCCTCAGGAGAAAAATCTGCCCCCGCGGGAACGGAAGCAACCCCGCCAGGATCCGCATAAGCGTGGTCTTGCCTGCGCCGGACGGCCCCATGATGGCCCAGAATCCTCCCGCAGGAACCCGGAGATCCACCCCTCGCAGGATCCAGGCTCCTTCCCGATAAGCGAACCAGAGGTCCTCAACCACCACCGCGGGCACGGAGAGAAGGAGTGTCTCTTCGGAGTGTAGAGCGGTCAGAGGTCGTGTCATTCGAGATCCCTCAATGAGAGTTTCGGGATTCCGGAAACCGTAATGCTCGGTTGCCCGTGAGATGGCAGGACGGACCTTCGTTGCCCATCCTGCCATCCGAACACCCGGTCGAACTACGGTGTGATCCGCTCCGAGAACGCAATACGGGTGCGCTTCACATATTCGCGAAGAGTCCCCAGATGGGCCTGGGCATCCGTCCGCTGGAACCCCACGAAGATCCCGGAGATGAACTGGCGCATCAGGCTCCGGTATTCCGGCGCGCTCAGGCCCATCAGAGCATCAATCACCTTTGAACGCAGCGGCTCCGGAAGGGCCGGGCTCAACACGACCACGTGGGAGGGCAGCGGCCCCTGTCGCTCCAGCACCCGCGTGTTCGCCAGGACCTCCTGATAGAGCTTCTCCGGCACATCGCCGGCGATCACCGTGACATCCACCTGACCCGCCTTGAGAGCCTCCCAGCACGGGCTGTAGCCGCCGGCGAAGAGCACTTGGCCGAAGAAGGCCTTGGGGTCGACCTCCCGTCCTTCCGGAGACTCCGGCAGCAACCTCAGCTCAATCAACCGGGCCATCGGCCCGATGTAGCCGGAGGTCGAGATCGTGCTGGGGAAGCAGGCCCGCTTGCCCTTGAGATCCGTCAGGGATGTATACGGGCTGTCCTTCGGAACCACCCAGTAGGAGTAATAATATGTAGCCTCCGTCTTCTGGGAATCATGGATGACCTCGCGTACTTCCGCCAGGACCACCTGGGCATTCGCCCGCTCCACCGCCAGGAGCCCGGCGAAGGGACCCATGAAGGCCACATGCGCCTGGCCGAAGCGCAACGCCTCCACTACCCCGGCCTGGCTGAGAGGGACATAAATCTCCACATCCACACCCGGCCCTAGACGCTGCTCCAGATACTGCTCCAGCGGCCGGGCTTTCTCCTGAACCTCCGCGGCCGTGAGGGTGGGTTGTACAGCGATCACCAGCCGCGTGGGCGATGCGCGTTGGGGAACACAGGCTGCGCCAAGCCCGAGCAAGGCTCCGATTATAAGCAGCTGATGGAATGAGAAACGCATCGGATCCCTCCGGGATGGAATGTTGCATTGATCACTGTAACCATTGCCGGGTGCGCTGTCAATAGAAATGGATTAATCGGAAAATTTTCAAAGGGGTTTTTAAATTAAGTAACCTTGGTTATCTTCGGGTTACGAATCCCGCCACGGAGCGGCTCCAAGGAGGAGGCCTTCGATCCCGGGGGGCTTGGGAGAGCAAAGCGGGGAGCCCTGCAAAAGCTGAGGTGGGGCCTCTAGCCCCCGCCCCAGCCTCCCAAAAGATCCTGGAGTGACGGGCGATGGGTATGGATGCGTATCAGGCGTCTACGTTTGTAGTCGGGCACGAAGCGAAGCGGAGTGCCCGTCTAAGCGTTCGCAAAAAAGGACAGGCACTTATGTGCCTGACTACGAACGGAAAGCCCCTTGTTTGTAGTCGAGCACGGAGCGGAGTGCCCATCATAGGCGTTCCCAAAAAGAAGACGGGCACTTACGTGCCCTACTACGAACAAAAAGCCCTTGTTCGTAGTAGGGCACGGAGTGAAGCGGAGTGCCCGTTTAAGCGTTCACAAAAAGGACGGGCACTTACGTGCCCGACTACAAACGAAAGACCCTTGTTTGTAGTCGGGCACGAAGCGAAGCGAAGTGCTCGTCCAGGCGTTCATAAAAAAGAACGGGCACTGACGTGCCCTACTACGAACCGGAAAAATCCTGCGCCGCCATGATGCAAATTCGCGGACACTCTCCTTGGGCGGACGGGCATCCCCTATCCCAACTCGAATTCCATCCGGACCTCCCAGGTCTCCCCGGGATTCAGGTGGAGGGGCCAGTGGGCCGTCAGGCTGGTTCCTTCGTAGACCCGCTCGAAACCGGCCTCCGAGTTCGAGATCGCCTCTACCGGGAATTGCCACCAGGCGGCGGGCCGGCTCAGGCGGATCACCACACGCCCCCACCACTCATGGACGATGGCCAGCTCGTTCGATTCGGGGAGCTCCTCCAGCGTGGCGAAGGGGCGCAGTTCCCCATCCGGCCACACGGTATACGCCTTCTCGCTGTCTCCCCCAGACATGCCCCAATGGATCTCAACGCCGAATCGAGCGTGAATGGGGGAAAGCCCCATCGGCGTCAGACGATAGGAGACGCGAAGGATCGGCCGGTCTGGAAGGACCTCCATGGTCTTTTCCAGGCGTATGGGCTTTGGGCCCTCCGGATCCCATACATGGCCATCGCGGCGAAGGACCAGACAGGGATAGGGCTCCGCCTGCAGGGTGGATACCGTGTAGGGCTGATTCACGAAATCCCCCCACTCGGGATACTGGGCCCGGTAGAACGCGCTGAGCGAGGTATCCGGCGCTATGAGATGATCGATCAGCCCGGTCCGCCGATACCAGTCCACGATCAGCCGCTCCTCCAGGCCCATCTCCTTCACCCGCACCCGATGGGTATGGATGCTCTCCAGGCGGCCTTCCTGGCCGGCCGGCGCGATCTCTCCCCGGGCCGCTGCCTCCTGGAGCACCCGGTGGTAGCCCTCGCGGTGTCGGGTCATCCCATTCAACAGGTTCAGCGCCGCGTCCCGACGATCCCACTCCAGGATCTGACCGCCCAGGTGAGGGCTGATCAGGAGCCATTGATCCGGCGTCCCGATCACGATCTCCTCCCGCGTATCCCCATCGAAATCCAGGCGCTCCACGTAGGCCCAGGGCCCTTCCCCATAACGGGCTTCATCGGCGAGGGCCTCGGCGGTGATCAGGTGCTGGTAGTTCGCCTCGCGGATGTGGAACAGATAGATGCCGCCGAACACCCCATGCCAGTAAGGGCAATTGCACTGGCCTGCCCATACATGATCAAGGGCCTCCGCCCGCCGCGCTGAATCCGGGAGAGCGTGGACCTTCCGGCTGACCCAGAGCATCTTCTTATGCATCTGGTTGACCTCCGGGTATTTGGCCAGGAAGATCCGCCAGAACCCTCCCCGGATGAACCGGAGGAGATCCCATCGGCCCTCCGCCTGCAGCTGATGCTTGAGCTCCGTGAGATCCGCCGAGGCCTCGGGGGGCAGAGCCCACTCGCTCATCTCATCGTAGGAGGCCGTGGGGAGGTAAACCCGGCCGAGCGGGGGAAAGCGCGTCGCGTATTCACCGGGGGGGATCGAGAGGAGCCAGTCGGCGTTCTCCTCGATGGCCGTGAAGAAAGCCTCGATCCACCCCCGATCCCAGCAATGGAGATCCGTCCCCGGCCACAGGCCGAACTTCTCCCCATCGTCCCCCATCACCGCCACCCGGGGCGGGGCGCCGGGCGGAAGCGGTCGCTCCGCCTGCTCCCGCAGCCAGCTGATCACCTCGGGGACAGAGGCCCAGGGGATCGTGTATCGCAGATGCTTGGAGGTGCCGAAGATCTTCAGGGGATCTCCCAGCTCCTCGGTCACGTAGTAGCCGAAGAGATCCTCATCGGTCAATCCGACCCACTTGAAGTGGGTGTCATCGACGATGGTGTATTGAAGGCCCATCCGCGCCAGGGTGCGGGGCAGATGCGGCTCCCACACCCGCTCCGCCAGCCAGAAACCCGTCGGCGATGTCCCGAAATCCTCGCGCACCGCCTCCATATGTTTGCGGATCTGACCCTCTCGGTCCTCATCGGGGATCACCGCCAGGATCGGCTCGTAATAGGCCCCGGCCATGATCTCCACCTGGCCTCGCTCCACCAGGCGACGGATGCGAGGGAAGAACTCCGGCCGGTGCTCCCGCAACCAGTCCCGCAACGGCCCGGTGTAATGGAGCGCGACCCGGACCCCCGGATGGCGCTCCAGGGCCGCGATCATCGGCTCATACGCGCGGCGATACGCTTCTTCAAAGACCCAATCAAAATTCCCCACCGGCTGGTGATTGTGGAAAGCCAGCGCCAGATAAATCTTTCCCATCCGGATTTCCCTCAAGCGGTTTGATAAAGCGCTTTACCTGGGAGAGATTAAAGCGAAACGGGGGATCTGTCAAGAGAAACCGGACGCAATCCGAGGAACAAGCCTCATTCAGGGGTGATGGGTCTGGGGGCGCGCCTTCGACACGCTCCCAGACCCATCACCTCCTTCGTTCTCGCGCCCCACAGGGTTGTGAGGAGAGGCCGGAGATCGGATCATTGTTAACACCATCAATTCAATGATGGGCGATGAGGATGGATGCGTGCTAGGCGTCTGACCACCTGTTCATAGTCGGGCACGAAGCGGAGTGCCCGTCTAAGTGTTCACAAAAAGAGGACGGGCACTTGCGTGCCCTATTACAAA
>JAUQQB010000077.1 GCA_030550075.1 Chloroflexota bacterium
TGGCCCATAAGGCGTTCCCTTACGCGCCGTGGGTCATGCGTCTGCTTCCCTGGCATATCCACAGCCTCTTCCTCGGCTGGACCGTTCAGCTGGCCTTCGGGGTGGCCTACTGGATCTTCCCTCGCTTTGCCCTGGAACGTCCGGGAGATCCACGTGGGCGGGCGGGGTGGGCCTGGGCTTCCCTGGGATTGTTAAACACCGGCGTCCTCAGCGCTGGACTCGCCGGAGCCGCTGGATGGGAAATTGGACTGGCGCTGGGGGCCGGGCTGGAGGCGGTGGGAGTGCTTGCCTTTGGAATCCATTTATGGCCTCGAATACGCCCCGCGGTTATCCCATAACTCGCGATGTTCCAGCTCCAAGCCTGGGGTGGCAGGTCGCTTCAGATCACCCCTCGAAGTATAGGAGGGGTGATGAGTCCATCTCCCCGGCCTCAAAAGCCCTTCCAGCACTTTGGGTTAGAATTAAACAGTAAATCGCAGATTTCTTCCCTCACAGAGATTTGTGTGAATGGAGGAGTTGCATGCGAGATGCGCCGATTGTCTTCATCGCCGCCTTTATTGCTGGCGCGATGAATGCCATCGCCGGTGGAGGAACCCTGGTATCCTTTCCGACATTGCTATGGCTGGGCCGTCACCCGATCCTGGCCAACGCAACGAATGCCGTGGCGCTTATGCCCGGCTCCATCGCCGGAGCTTTCGGGTTCCGCCACGAGCTGAAGCAAATCCGTCGCTGGCTGCTCATTCTCCTCTGGCCCTCTCTCTTTGGCGGACTTCTTGGATCCTACACGCTGCTTCATACTCCCGAGCAGGCCTTTCGGGAGATCATCCCATATCTTTTGCTGTTCGCTACGATTCTCCTGATGCTGGGTCCGCGCCTTCACCAGTGGCTGCCGCGGTCAACGGTTTCGATCTCCCCCCGACGGTGGGCTGCTCTCATCGTTTTCCAGTTCCTGGTGGGATTTTACGGTGGTTATTTCGGGGCCGGAATCGGTATCCTGATGCTGACGGCCCTGGAGCTGATGGGTCTAGAGGATATCCATCAGATGAACGGGCTGAAGAACGTGCTGGCGTTCACCATCAATGGGATCGCTGCGCTTTACTTCATCCAATCCATGGCGGTCCTCTGGGGAGATGTATTGTGGATGGCGCTCGGGGCGCTGGCCGGAGGATATGCTTCCTCCGCGATCGCCCGTCGGGTGGATCGCATCTGGGTGCGCCGGACAGTGGTGGCGATCGGTTTCCTGGTGGCATTCCGATCCTTCTTCCATTAAACTGGTTGTATGAGGATCGGTTTTCTCCCTTTTAAGGATTGCTGAAAGCGAATTGAAGTCTCCTCTGTGGAATGCCGAACCGGACTGTCAGCTGAACCCCTGCTTCAGGAGAAAGGAGCGCGAGGATGCCACGGATCTTCGATGTGATCGAGTGGGCGGATGACACCGGTCGGGAGATCGTCCGGCGGTTCCCGGAGGAGGGCGCGGGGGACTTCCGCCTGGGCTCCCAGCTGATCGTTCGGGAGAGTCAGGTCGCAGTCTTCTTCCGGGATGGACGGGCGCTGGATGTGTTCGGCCCGGGCCGGCATACGCTCACCACGGCGAACATCCCTCTCCTGATCAATTTGTTGGGGCCGCTCTTCAGTGGCCGTTCCCCTTTCACCGCAGAGGTTTACTTTGTCTCCACTCGCGAATTTGTGGATCTGAAGTGGGGGACCCCGGAGCCCATTGTGATCCGTAATCCGGGTATGGGACTGGGTGTGGTATTGCTCCAGGGCCATGGCACTTTTGCAATTCAGGTCAGGGATCCCCAGCTTTTTGTAAACAAGATTGTAGGCACCCAGCGCCTCTATGATACAGAGCGCATCGTGGATTACCTGCGCAGCATTCTGGTGAGCAAGCTGGCCGATGGGGTTGGGAATTTCAACCGGCCGGTGGTAGATCTGGCGGGTTTCTTCGAAGAACTGGGCGCCGCCGTGCGAGCGAAAGCCCAGGAGGATTTCCAGGCCCTGGGACTGGATCTCAAGGCGTTTTACGTGCAGTCCCTCCGGCCATCCTCCAAGACCATTGAGGAGCTGCGGGCTATGGGATTGCTGGACGTTCAGACTTACGCCCAGTTGCAGGCGGCGGATGCCTTGCGGGAGGCCGCACAACAGGAGCTGGGTGGGCTGGCCGCTGCCGGCGTAGGCGCCGGCGCTGGTTTCGGGCTGGCCCAGTTTTTCAGCCAGCTCTTCCAGGGGATGATGGCCCGACCCGCCACCCCGGCTGCGCCCTCCGTAGCGCCGGAGGTGATGACCGTGGAGGAAGCAGCGGCGTATTTGAAGGTGTCCCCCGAGGATATCCTGCAATTGATCGAATCCGGCCAGTTGAAGGCCCGCAAGATCGGCGCCACTTACCGCATCAGCCGTTCAGCAATCGAAGAGTTCCTGAAGGGATGAGGATCCGTTCGATGATGGAGCGTTACGCTTTATTCAGCGTGACCGACCGGACGGGGCTGGTGGATTTCGCCCGGGGCTTGGTCGAGCTGGGGTGGCGAATCCTCGCCACCCGGGGAACAGTCCAGGCTCTCGCCGCAGCCGGGATCCCGGCGATCCCGCTGGAGGAATGGACCGGCATTCCGGAGATCCTGGGGGGACGGGTGAAGACCCTTCATCCCAGGGTGCATGCAGGGATCCTCGCTCGACCTCTGGAAACCGACCTCGCGGAAGTGGCCGCTATCGGAGGGAAGCTCATCGATCTGGTGGCGGTGAACCTCTATGCCTTTGAAGAGGCGGCGCAAGGGAGCGGGATCGAGGAGGCGGTGGAAGCCATTGATATCGGCGGGGTGGCGTTGCTACGAGCGGCTGCGAAGAACTTCGCCCGGGTGATCGTGTGCAGCAGCCCCGAGGATTATCCGGTTGTGCTGGAAGCGCTCCGCCAGAAAGGGGAAGTCCCTCTGGAGCTGCGGCAGCGCCTGGCGGCCCGCACATTCCAGTTGACGGCGGGTTATGACGCGATGATCGCCCGGTATCTTGAGCGAGATGAGGCGTGCTCCGGCGCATTGCCGGAGACCCTGCTCCTCTTCGCCCGGCCGGCGATTGCCTTGCGGTATGGCGAAAACCCCCATCAGGCTGGAGCCTTTTATCTGGATCCTTTCCGCCTCCTTCCGTTCGAGGTGCTCCAGGGGAAACCGCTCTCCTATAACAACCTGCTGGATCTGGAGGCGGCCTGGCAGGCGGTGCAGGATCTTCCCGGACCGGCTTCTGTCATCGTGAAACATAACAATCCATGCGGCGCGGCGGTCGCCGATACCCCGGCCGAGGCGTTCCGGCGGGCCCTGGCGGGCGATCCGGAGAGCGCCTATGGGGGGATCGTTGCGTTCAATCGCGAGGTGGATGAGGAAACCGCAAGGACACTCCGGGAGATCTTCCTCGAGGTCATCGCCGCGCCCGCCTACCGGCCGGAAGCGCTGGCGCATCTGGCGAAGAAGAAAGCCTGCCGCGTGATCCGCATGCGGGAAGAAAGGGCCCCTGGCCTGGAGATCCGGAGCGCCCTTGGGGGGTTCCTGGTTCAAACCCCGGACCATGAGGAAGAGGATCCGGAGGCTTGGCGGGTCGTTACCTCTCGTCCGCCCACTGCTTCGGAGTGGGAGGATCTCCGGTTCGCCTGGCGGGTGGTTCGCCACGTCCGCTCCAATGCGATCGTGCTGGCTCGGGAAAGGCAAACGGTGGGGATTGGGGCGGGACAGATGAGCCGGGTGGATGCAGTGCGGATCGCCGTTCTGAAGGCAGAGGAGCGCGCCCGGGGCGCCGTGCTGGCTTCCGATGCGTTCTTCCCCTTCCCGGATGGTGTGGAAGCCGCCGCATCGGCCGGGGTGACCGCCATCATCCAGCCTGGCGGCTCCATCCGGGATCCCGAGGTGATCGAGGCCGCTGAGCGCTGGGGGATGGCGATGGTGTTCACGGGAAGGCGACACTTTCGCCATTAAAAGAATGAGGTTGGGCAGGCCGCCCAGCCCCATTCCCCTTCCCGCAGCTCGTGGGACGTGGGGAGGGATCCCAGGCTGTCTGTCCTCAGTGGATTCCTACTCTGCGTAGATCCGAACGTAGCGGTTGGGTTCCTTCCCGTAACTGTGAGAAATCAGATTATACTGGCGAGCCAGGAGGTGTTGCTGGCGCCGGATATACGCGTTTTGAGGGGATAGATCCACGTATTTTACTTCCCCGTTGAGGATCTTCCGAATGGCGGTCTCCGCCTCCTCCAGCGCCTGGGCGAGGCGGTTTTCCTCTTCTCCCTCTGCGGGCGTCAGGTTCAGAATATCCGCCAGACAACTCTCGATCTGGGTCACGGTGTTCGAACGGATCACGTAAATCGGGATTCCCCGGCCTTCTGCCTCATGGAGCGCCCGGGGATGACGGCGGTAGTGGGCCTTGGTGGTGATCACCACATCCGCTTCGCTAATCTGGTCCACCACCTGGACAGGGGTCCCGAAAACGCTGGCTGCCCGCTGAAGGCGGTTCCTTGCCAGGCCTAAGGGATATACCCGCAGGGGACGCCGTGGCCCATTGCCTGAGGGGAGGGGCGAGACCTGCCACGGAGCCTCTTCGAGATCTTCCTCCTCCTCAAAGACCTCCACGCGCTCCACCGTCACCCGTGCGGGGGTGGGCAGGGATTCCCCGGCGGCGATCGGCGTGGTAGAGATAATCTCGCCACGCCAGAAGGGTAGGGGGGACTTCCCGATCATCACCGCTCGCCGGAAGCGAGGCTTTTCGATGTGGATGCGTCCCTCCTCATCTCGATAGCGCAGCTCCACATCTGGTTGTTGCCCCCGCAGAAGTGCATCCACGCTGGCCGCCACATCGTGATGGACCAGCAACCGCTGGCGGTCCTGGATTTCGATGAGCACATCGAATGTAGGCGGCGCACGTCGCTCGAGGACGGTCTTCTGCGTGCCGCGCCGCCTCGCCTCCTCGTCGGAGAGCGTCACGCTCTCAATACCGCCTACAAGGTCGGAGAGGGTTGGATTCATGAGGAGGTTCTCCAGCGTGTTCCCATGGGCGGTGGCGATCAGCTGCACCCCGCGCTCAGCGATCGTGCGGGCCGCGACCGCCTCCAGCTCGCGCCCGATTTCATCGATGATGATGACTTCAGGCATGTGGTTTTCCACCGCCTCAATCATCACCTCGTGCTGGAGGCTGGGCTTGGGGACTTGCATGCGGCGCGCGCGGCCGACTGCTGGATGCGGGATATCTCCGTCGCCCCCGATCTCGTTCGAGGTGTCGACGATGATCACCCGCTTGTGCTCCGCCAGGACCCGCGCCGCTTCCCGCAGCATGGTTGTCTTGCCGACACCCGGGCGGCCCAGCAGGAGGATGCTCTTTCCGGAGAGGATGATTTCCTTGATGATCTCGATCGTGCCGTAGACCGCGCGGCCAACCCGGCAGGTTAGGCCGATGATATTACCGCGCCGATTGCGGATCGCGCTGATCCGGTGCAAAGTCCGCTGGATCCCAGCCCGGTTGTCCGCATCGAACTCTCCGATGCGGGAGACCACATATTGCAGGTCCGCTTCGGTCACTTCACGCTGGCAAAGGGTCGCCTCTCCATCTGTATATCGGGCCTCCGGATATCGTCCCAGGTCCAGCACGACCTCCAGCAAGGCTTCGTTTCGATTGCGATCTCGCACGGCCCGGGCGATGTCTGGAGGCAAAACATTCAACAACGCTTCCAGGTCGTCTGTGATCTGAAATTGCGTCATCCTTATGTTGATACTCCTCCCATCAGGATTCAGGGCATGCCCCCTGGAGCCATCCTTCAGGATAACCTGCCCCTGAAAGGTGAGGGGAACCGGTCTAGGGGGCTGATCCCTTGATCATTCACTTTATTTTAACGCAGTTTGCGCACTACACGTATCTTTTGCAGCAGCATATCTACGCTTGGAAAATTGAAAACTTACCCGGTGCAGCCCCGAGCTTTTCAGCTTTAGAGGATTACGCTGCTAAGCTCTCGCGTGAGGTTTGAGGAGCGGGAGGTTACTCAGTTGGGAGTGCGGTCGACGAGGATGGAAAATGCTTGTTGGGCCCCTTCGGTGCTCGGCTCCGCCTCCAAAAGCCCCCGATAAGGAATCGACCGCATAACTCCTACGGAGATGAGTGAGCTACCGAAAAAGGATCACTGGCCCAGGAGTGCGGCCCACATGACCTCGAGTGGGGCTTCCTGACCGGTCCATAAGGTGAAGGCCAGTGCTCCCTGGTGAAGAAGCATACCCAGGCCATTGAAAGCGGGAATCCCTACCGCCTCTGCCAAAGCCATCAAACGGGTCCGTGGTGGTTCATAAATCAGATCCATGACGCCCTGCAAGCCCCAGGGGAACGGACGCTCTGGTGGCCAGGGGGATGCCTCGATCTCTGGCGACATGCCGACCGGTGTGGTGTTGATCAGCAAGGCGACGCCTTCAGGAGGAGGCTCTTCCAGGCGGAGCACATGGACCGGCGGCAGGCGAAGACCCGCGGGAGGGAAGGTTTCACGCAGTTCGGCAATCAGGCGGACGGCCCGGTCGTAGCTCCGGTTGATCAGGAAAATTTCCCGGGCCTCTTCCATTGCCAGGGCGGCCAGGATGGATCGAGCGGCTCCGCCGGCTCCCAGAACGACAACGGCCTGCCCTCGGGCGGAAAGCCCGATCTCCGCCAGGGCCCGACGGAACCCCTCCACATCCGTGTTCTCCCCAATCCATCGCCCTTCCACCACCCGCAAGGTGTTCACCGCCCCGATCGCCCGGGCCAGAGGGGAGATCTCGTCCAGGTAGGGGATGACCGCGGTCTTGTGGGGCACCGTGACATTGGCCCCAGCGAAGCCCATCGCCCGCAATCCCCGGATAGCATCCTCCAGATTCGGTGGCGTCACCGGCAAGGGCACATAGGCCCAATCCATGCCCAGGGCGGCGAAGGCCGCGTTGTGCATCTGAGGGCTTCGGCTGTGAGCGACGGGCCATCCTAAAAGGCCAACCAGGCGGGTTGTGCCGCGGATCCTCATATGACCTCCTTAGCGGGCTTCCCGTGCGTTGATCTTCAGACTTCATAACAAAGAAACGCGGACCCCACAAAATTGGCTCGAGTCCGATCTTCGGGCTATGCTGAGATTATGCGGACTTTAGGGCAATCTCGTCAATCTCCGACTCAGAGAGCTATAAGAGGGAGAGGGAAAGAGAGCTGACTTTTCGCAGACCTTCTTGTCGTTAAACACCCGCTAAATATAAGCTCTGATGGGCTTTCAAAAAGATGATCAGCTTCTAAGATAAGCGTTTCCTATGACAGCTCGAACACAGATTCAGGCTCTTTCCGTTCGAGAGGCAATCGCCTGGGCGACCCAGCGGGTGCGGGCGACTCAGCCCCGGCTGGCGGCGGAGGTGTTGCTGGCGCATGCGCTGGGGGTCTCACGAGTTTATCTGCTGACCCATCCGGAACGCGTTCTGACAGATTCCGAATGGGAGGCTTTCGCTCAACTGGTGGCCCGCTCCGCTCAGGGAGAGCCGTTGTTTTATCTGATTGGCGAACGGGAGTTCTACGGGATGCCTTTTAAGGTTACCCCTGCCGTCCTGATCCCACGGCCGGAGACAGAACATCTGGTAGACGCCGCCCTGGAGTGGGCCCGAAGCCGGACGTATCGGACCTATACCTCGCTCACCTTCGCGGACATCGGCACAGGGTCCGGGTGCATCGCGGTAACCCTGGCCGTTTATCTACCCAACAGTCGGGGCTATGCTACGGACCTGTCTTCGGAGGCCCTGGAGATCGCGCGAGAGAACGCGGTTCGCCATGGAGTTGCCCATCGGTTGAGCTTCCTGGAGGGCGATCTTTGCACTCCGCTGCCGGAGTCAGTGGACCTGCTGGTTGCCAATCTACCCTACGTCGCTCGCCCTGAATGGGGGGATCTGGATCCGGCAATTCGGAAATACGAGCCGATCCTGGCACTGGATGGGGGACCAGATGGCTTGGAGGTGATTCGGCGGTTTCTGACTCAAGCACCGGATTACCTTCGGCCGATGGGAGCGGTGTTCCTGGAGATCGGTGCCGGGCAAGGTGCAACAGTTCTCAATCTGGCTCACTCTGCCTTCCCACGGGCAGTGGTCCGTTTGCTGAAAGACAGCGCTGGACTCGATCGGGTAGTGGCGATCACCCATTAGACTCATTGCGTCAGGGTTGTGCTGGGGACTTCGAGCTGATGGCGCAGCGCCCATTCCTCATCCAGGAACACGGGGGAAAGGATGCGAATTGCAATCGGCGCGGATCATGCGGGTTATGCCTTGAAGGAAACGCTTGTGGCTTATATGCGGGAGCAAGGGCTGGAGGTCCTCGATTTCGGAACCCATGGGCCCGATTCGGTGGATTATCCGGACTATGCCCGGGTCGTGGCGGAGGCGGTGGCCCGTGGGGAGGCGGACTTCGGGGTGCTGATCTGTGGCACGGGCATCGGCATGTCGATCGCTGCCAATAAGGTGCCGGGGGTCCGCGCCGCAGCGATCTCGGATGTGTATTCGGCCCGGATGAGCCGCGCGCACAATGATGCGAATATCCTATGCATGGGAGGTCGGGTGGTAGGGCCGGGGCTGGCGATCGAGATCCTGGAAACCTGGCTGCGCACTCCTTTCGAAGGGGGGCGCCATGCACGCCGTCTGGAGAAGATCCGACAGCTCGAAGGTGGTTGCGGGACTTCCTCCTCATCCTATTGAATTCGTGATGATAGCGGTCCTTCCCGCTCCCTTGAGTGGAGCACCCGGAAATTCTCAAAAAGCCTTCGATGGGATTAGGAGCCGCGCGGTTGAGCGCCACCGGACAGGTTTATCCCCCCTTCCCACTTCTTTGGGAATTTGCGTGGTGATGATAGGCTGTATCCACCATATCTATGGGATAAATCTATCATCACCGCCACATCTAGGATCCACTGAGCGAGCACCTCACAAATTCCCGGAGAGCCAGCTTAGGTCTCTGGGCATTCCATGCTGAGCCATCCATCAGGGCGCACATCGCACGACTCCGCGAATTCTTCCAAAGTGGAGCAGAGAACCGTGAGCGCTCTTCTCTTCCCTCAAGAACTCTTGACAAAATTGTGAGTATGTGATATATAGAATGCGGAATTTCGTATTCTGTATACAGAATACAAAGAGGGGGTGGAATGGGTCCATTACGGTTAGAGGCGGCACCGCTTTTTATGACCCTAGAGGAATATGTGGCCAGCAAGCTCCGGGAGGCGATTTTGAAAGGTTATCTGAAGCCTGGGGAGAAGCTGGACCAGAACGAAATTGCGGAATTGCTGGGGGTGAGTCGAAGTCCGGTTCGTGATGCCCTAAGGAAGCTGGCTGCAGAGGGTCTTGTGCAGATTCATCCCTATCGGGGAGCGATCGTGGCGGAGCTTTCGCCGGAGGAACTGGAGGAGATCTATATGCTCCGACGCGTCCTGGAGGGGCTGGCCGCCCGTCTGGCAGTTGCGCAGCTTGACGAGGAACGTTTGGCAGCCCTGAGGGAAATTCTGCGAGCGATGGATGAAACTGAGGATGTCAACACGTGGATTGATTTGAACTATCGGTTCCACCACATCATCTATGAGGCGGCGAAACGGCCTCGA
>JAUQQB010000078.1 GCA_030550075.1 Chloroflexota bacterium
CCCCCCTCCCCACGGCCCTTTGGGCCATGGGGAGGGGGGAGAAAGGGGGGTGGGGCCCTTCCGCCGCTTCGCGGGAGCTCCGAACGGAATGTGGCCCGGCTGAATAGTTACGCCCCGGCCTCCTTTACGGCAAAGACCCTTGTGCGAATAGCGCGACGGTTCGACTCGAATGAAGTTGGTGTTCCCTATGCTTTCGCGCTATGCTTAGAGGGGAGTTGACCCTCAATCTTGAAGATAGGAGGGTCCTCATGCTGGATTTCGGACTTATCTGGATTGGCTATCTCCTCGGCTCAATCCCCACGGCTTACCTCGCCGGTCGTCTCCTGCGCGGGGTGGATCTGCGGCAATGGGGCAGCCGCACGGTCAGCGGGACCGCAGTGTATTACCACGTCGCCCGCTGGGCGATCTTCCCCGTCGGCCTCCTCGATGTCCTGAAGGCGGCCATCCCCACTCTGGGGGCACTATCGCTCGGTCGTCCCCGAGGGGTAGCGATCGCGGCAGGGCTGGCCGCCGTCATCGGCCATAACTGGCCGGTCTGGCTGGGCTTCCACGGCGGGCGCGGCATCGGCCCGTTCCTGGGGATGCTCGCGGTGACCTTCCCGGCCGGAGCCCTCTGGATCCTGGGCGCCCTGGCTATCGGCCGTCTGTTGCATGCCACCGCGATCCTGGCCCTGCTGGCCATCGCCGGGTTGCCTGCTC
Source organism: Chloroflexota bacterium (assembly GCA_030550075.1). Taxonomy (GTDB): domain Bacteria; phylum Chloroflexota; class Anaerolineae; order Thermoflexales; family Thermoflexaceae; genus Thermoflexus. The sequence goes on from JAUQQB010000078.1 coordinate 700, forward strand.
TGGTGTGGCTGGCCGGGGGGCCGCTGGAGATCGCGGTAGGCGGGCTGGCCATGCTGGGGATCACGGTGATCAAGCGCCTGGAGGCCAATCGGGAGCCGCTCCCCCCGGATTCCACGGAGCGGCGGCGGGTGCTCTGGCGCCGCCTCTGGCTGGACCGGGACACCGCCTCGTGGAAGGTCTGGATGTTCCGCCGCCCCGGGCAACCGGCCGGAGGGTCCCCACAACCATAAGGGGACCCTGGGGCTGCGCGGACCCCCATTCGCACGACCGCTCCCTCCAGCTCCTTTTGGGAGCGGAAGGAAAGACGGGATCTGGCTCCCCTGGAAGGGCAAGGTGAGGGAGCCAGCGGGCTCTCCGTAGGCTCGCGCCAGAAAAGGCGGGAAAACCTCCTCCGAATCCGCCCGCAGGGAGAAGCGCCATGGCGAAGATCGCAGTGGTGACCGACAGCGTGGCGTGCCTGCCCCCCGAACTGGTGGAAGCCCATCGCATCCGTGTGGTCCCGGTTCGAATCATCGTGGGAGAGCGAGTGCTCCGGGATGGCATCGATGTGACCGCAGAGCAGATCTACGAATGGCAGCGCGCAGGGATCACGGCGACCTCCTCCCAGCCTTCCGTCGGGGATTTCCTGGAGACTTACCGGGAGCTGGCGAAGGAGGTCGAGGGGATCGTTTCCATCCATGTTTCGGCGGCCATGACCGGCACCTATAATGCCGCTCTCCTGGCTGCCCAGATGGTCCCTGAGGTCCCCATCCGGGTGATCGACAGCCAGGCGGCTACCATGGCCCAGGGGTTCCTGGTACTGGAGGCCGCGCGCGCGGCCGAAGCCGGCGCTTCGCTGGATGAGATCGTCGCCCGGGTTGAAGCTCTCCGCCCACGCCTCCGATTCTTCGCCGTCCTGGAGACCGTGGCTTACCTCATCCGGAGCGGCCGGGCCCCCGCCCTGGCTTCCCTGGCGGTGGATGTTCTGCAGATCAAGCCGATCCTGACCTTGCAGAACGGCCGTATCGAAGTGTTAGAGAAAGTTCGCACCCGACGCCGGGCGATCGAAGCGATGATCCAGCGAATGGCCCAGGATGTAGGGGATCGACCGGTGCACGCCGCGGTCTTCCACGCGGCCGCCCCGGAGGAGGCCGAGGCCCTTCGACAGCAGCTCCTCGCGCGCTTCGATTGCCGGGAGTGCTATCTCACCGTCTTCTCGCCGGTGATGGGCCTCTACGCAGGACCGGGGGTGCTGGGCCTGGCGTATTACACGGAGTAGGGCAACTGCAAGCAGTTGCCTTACGGCTCCCAGAAGAACTGCATCAGCACCGCCACGTAGGGCCGGCCGTTCTCATAGGCCACGCCCACCACCCAGGTCCGCCAGTCCAGCTCATTCCCCGGCGTCCCGGGCCGGTGCAGGCTATAGAAATTAAACGCCTGATAGGCCTCCGGCCAGGCGGGCTGGTAGGTGACCGGCGGCACCAGCAGGCCACAGTGCCGCTCGTGGGGGCGGTCGATGACATCCAGAAGGTCCGGCAGCACGGCCTGTCGGAAGGGGCCCACGATCTCCATCGCGCTGGCCGGATGGACGCCCCAATGAATAGGGGTTTCATCGGTGAAAAGCTGGGCCGCCTGATCCGGTCGGATCAGGACCCCATCGCTGAGGCGGCTGACGTGAATCCGCAATCCATGGACGGGGCTGATCAGGGCCGCGAGGGCCGGGCCGTTCCGTTCCCGGATGGCCGACTCCAGTCGATCCAGCAGAGCGCTGACCTGGGGATCGGCGCAGAAGGCCTGGAGGGAAACCTCCTGGGTGAGGAACATCGCGTTCACCCAGCCGATCCGCCCATCCGGGAGACGGACTTCTACCCAGCGGGCGCCCTGGACGGTCTGTTCCCTTCCGGTGAGGAACAGGCCGGAGGCATTCGGGGGCAGCGTCGCCAGGATCGGCTGATCGGGCCCCGGCCCGGCCCGCACATTGAGCTGATCCGCAGGCTGAACCAGGACCACCGCGAAGGGCCCCTGAAGGGGGGGAGGGGCAGGAGTGAAGGTTGACGTGGGCGCCTGCTGGGGGGGAATCGGTGAAGCCGTCGGGGTGGAAGGAGTGGACGGGGTGCCAGTCTGACAGGCGGCCAGCAACCATGCGATCCCGATACCGGCCATTCCAATTTTCAGCTTCATCAGCATACTCCTTCTGGAACGGATGTAAGAATGACGCCAAGCTCGCAAAGATCCGGTGGGAGATTCCCGCTCATGGAAGACGACAGCGAGGCCCGTTGGGTTCCCGAGGTGCCTGTGATTCCCTCAGAGGGCGGCCCTACCAAGCCACCACCGGCACGCCCTCCGCAAAAAGGCTCGACCGTCCCCTACCCTTCCGGACCTCAAAAGCCCCACGGAGAAGAGAACATGGCCAAAGTGCGCTGTTACGCCGGATCCACCTATCCCGAACGACCGGAGTCCTTTGAATGGGAAGGAGCAGAGAAATCCGTCGCGGAGATCCTCTATCGCTGGCGGACCCCCGAGACGTTAGGGTTTCGCGTGCGCACGATCGATGGCATGGTCTTCGATCTCATTTATGATCTTCGATGGGATCAGTGGACGGTGATCCCGCGGACGGCTCCGGCGTCTGGATAGAGGAGCCCCGGGAAGTCAGCAGCAGAGCCGCCAGGCCATAGCCGGCACCGGCCACCGGGATGGCGAAGACGAACCCCCAGAACCCGAAAAGGCGCACTCCAATCAGGACAGCGATCAGGGTGAGCAAAGGCGGCAATCCAGTCGCTTCCCCCAGCATGCGGGGAGCCAGGAAGTGAAAGAGGATCTGCTGATAGAGCATCAGGATGAGCCACATCCAGAGCCCGGCGTTCCATTCCCCTTGAAGCCAGAGGGTGAGAGGGGGGACCCAGAGAGCGATCGGGGCTCCGATGATCGGGATGAGGATGATCAGCGCCGATAGCAGGGCGATCAGGCCTGCGAAGGGGGCGCCGAAGATCACCATCACCACGAAGGTGATCAACCCGTTGGTCAGCGCGATCACGAGTTGCCCCCGTATGAAACCCCCAAACGTGCGATCCAGGATTGCGGCGGTCGCCCGGAGCTCGTCGTGATACGCCGGCGGGATCAGTGAGAGGATCTGCCGGGAGAGGTTCCGCCAATCGAGCATGGTGTAATAGCTCAACGCCAGGATCAGCAGGAACTCCACCAATCCCTCCCCAACCCGACGGGCGGTTTCCACCAGGATCGGCAGCGCCCAGCCGGCCCCCAGCCGCGCCAGATCCTGCCAGGCTTCTCGGGAGGGGAGGATCGCCAGGGACTCCATGGGAACGTTCAGACGCGCGGCCAGATCGTGCTGGAGCTCCACCAGGATCTCCGGCACTTTTTGAAGATAAGGAGTGAGCAGCGCGGCGAACTCCAGGGCCTGCGGAACCAGAAGGGGCACCCCGACCAGAAGGCCAATCAAAAGCGCCGTGAGCAGGCCGGTGTAAACCAGCGTGGCGCCGATGGCGTAGGGGATCCGAAAGCGAGTCAGGGGGCGGAGCCAGGGCGGCGCCCCCTGCCGGATCAGGCCTTCCAGCCACGGCTCGGGGAATGGTCCGCGATCCAGCCAGGCGATCAGGGGATGAAGCACATAAGCCAGAAGCCAGGCCAGGGCCAGCATGCGGATCAGGTCGGCGAACAGGCTGAACAGCTGCCACAAGCGCTCGGTGATATAGATCAGCGCCGCAAAGCTGATCAGGAACAGCACCAGACGTGGAACACGCACCGCGATTCTCTCCCCAGAGGAGCATTCCAGATAGCAGATCCCCTTCTCAGAGTCCGGTCTGTATAACCCGATGATGCGAACGCTTCACTTCGATATTAGACGGATTGCGTCATCACGGTGAGAGGCCTTTTGAGGCGCCTTCGGCGCCCGGCTTAACCTTTCCACCCTTCGGAAAGCGCCACCCGGAAGACGATGCTCTTATGGCGGCGGTCCCATCGCCGCACGATCCCCCTTTCCTTGCCCAGATGGAGGCCACCTCATCCTGATACAGGCGCATCCAGCGTGGCGATCGCGCGACGGCTTCCACAAGGGCAGGCTGCTCCACCGGGCTTAACATTAGCAGACACACCCCATAACGGGCCAGTCGGTCCTCCCAATCCGGGGCCGCCGCACTGATCGCCAGGTAATCTTCCCAGATCGTTATAGGATAGAGCTCCAGCCGGGTATCCACAAACACCGGGTAATCCGGCTGGGCGGCCCAGATGAGGTAACTTCCAAATGAGAGGGCATGGAACAGCGGGCCTGGTGGCCGCTCCTGAAGCAAAAATGCCGTCGCCGCCACAGGGGTTTCCGCTGAGATCAGGCCAGCCTTGGCGGCAGGCAGGGGCCACCGTGCCTTGAACCATGGGAGCGCGGCCAAGACCATCGCGCCCAATAACCCGACGAAGAGGACATTCAGGGCCGGGATCCCCACGCGCCCGGAGCGCTCCGGCCAAAGGGTCTGAATTCGGGCCGCCAGGATCGGAGCGGTCACCATCCCAAACCACACGATCCCGCGAGAAGTCCGCACTCCCAGAAGCGCGAACACCGCGAGAAGCAGGATCTGATCCAGTGGCAACGAGCGGACAGCCTGTGCCAGCAGGATCCCCATCCCTACCAGCCCGGCATAAAACAACAATCCATGGCGGTCAAGCCCGGGTGGGGCCCATTCTGGGACCATCGCCTGGATCACGGGGTTGCGAGCCATCATGGCCAGATAATCATAAACGCCGAAGCCGCGAGGATTCAGCCCGGTAGTTAGAAACGCCAGCCCGAAAGCCAGAAAGTAACGGCCCGGGGACATCGCGCGTTTCCTCAAGATCCAGCTCTCGATAACTCTCCCCACCAGCGTCAGCCCGATGAACAACAGACCGATGGGAAAGGATCCATGGGTGTTGACCCAGAGGGCCATCCCCGGGGGGAAAATCCAGAGCCAGCGTCGCGAGCGTTCCAGCCCGACGAGCCCGCGCAGGAAAAGCGCGCCAGCGAGGAAAGCAAAGGCCTGGGGCCGCACATTCCAGTCATCGATCCCCAGCGCCGCCGCGAACAGCACCCCCAGCGCCGCCGCGCGGGGCCCACTGGCCTCCCAGGCAGTCCACAGGATCAACCCATAGGCAATAGTGATGATGAGACTATGAACGAATACCACCAGCGCTGGGCCGCCAAGGGTGTAGAGCCCATATAGGATCCCTTCGGCCAGCCAGAACATCGCATAGGAAGGATAAGGTGAGCCCGCCCGGGTATAGGAGAAGGTATCCACCGTAGGAATACGACCCGTTCGAAGGATCTCACGTCCGACGGCAAGGTGCCACCAGAAGTCATGGGGGCGGATGGGATGGGTGCTGACGAAAACAAAGATTCCCACCAGCACCGTGAGGGCCATCAGGTGCGCGGGGGCAAGGGAACCCCAGAATCTATGGCTGTGAATACGCATCGAGACCGCCTCAACGTAATGTGAAATGCTTGGGGCGCACCACCATTGCAGGGATAGCGTGCCCAAGGCCTGCCCCTACCAAACGAATTCCATAACGCACCATTGATTGTAGAGGCACCTCTTACATGGGAATTTCCAACCCGCCAGGTCGCCATCGGCTGGAAGTATAATCGATATAGATCGCTGAATGGGAGTAGCCGGTTGAAGCGTCGAAAGGATTCCCCGGGAGTGCAACTATCCGGGAACCCATCCGCCGAGCCCGCGAGGCCGGAGCGGCCCATCTCCCCTTATGGAAGGCCGGAGGAACAGATTATCGAGATGGCCCTGCGGCCGCAACGCCTGGAGGAGTTCATCGGTCAAGATCGGGTGAAGGAGAACCTGCGGATCCTGATTGAGGCTGCGAGGGCCCGCGGCGAGTCGCTGGATCATCTCCTTTTCTATGGCCCTCCCGGCCTGGGCAAGACCACCCTGGCCATCGTCATCGCTAACGAGATGGGCGTACCCATCCGGATCACCTCCGGCCCCGCGATTGAGCGCGCAGGGGATCTGGCAGCCATCCTTACCAACCTGCGAGCTGGGGAGGTTCTTTTCATCGATGAGATCCACCGCCTCCCTCGTGCGGTGGAGGAGATCCTCTACCCGGCAATGGAGGACTTCGCCCTGGATATCGTGATTGGAAAGGGGCCCGCGGCCCGCAGCATCCGCTTAAGCCTTCCCCGGTTCACGGTGATCGGCGCCACCACGCGATTGGCCCTGCTCACCGCCCCGCTCCGCGCCCGCTTCGGCGCCATCTTCCGCCTCGATTTCTATGATCTGGAGGCGATGGAAACAATCGTCCGCCGCGCCGCCCGGGTGCTGGGGGTGGAAATCGAGGAAGAGGGTGTGCGGGAGATCGCCCGCCGGGCTCGCGGCACGCCCCGGGTGGCAGTCCGTCTGCTCCGCCGCGTGCGGGATTACGCCCAGGTCCGCGCGGATGGGGTGATCACGGCCACTGTAGCCGCAGAAGCCCTCCAGCTGATGGATGTGGACTCCCTGGGGCTGGACGAGCTGGACCGTCGGCTGATGCGGACGCTCGCCGAGAAATTCGGTGGCGGGCCGGTCGGCCTGGAGACCCTCGCGGCAGCTCTCTCCGAGGAGCCGGACACGATTATGGATGTAGTGGAACCTTACCTGTTGCAGCTGGGCTTCCTCGATCGCACGCCCCGGGGCCGGGTACTCACCCGCCGCGCCTATGAACATCTGGGCCTTCCCTACCCCGGTGAGGCCGCTCAACCCCCACTGCCTCTGGAGTCCATCTGATGGGACGGGTGATGGCGCTGGATCTGGGCGAGAAGCGCATCGGCGTGGCCATCAGCGATCCAACCCGCACCATCGCCCGTCCTCTCACGATCCTTTCGCGAACTTCCCGCAAAGTCGTGATCGAAGCGCTCGCTCGTCTGATCACGGAATACGAGGTGGAACGGGTGGTGGTCGGTTTCCCACGTAGCCTTTCCGGCGAGGAAGGCCCTCAGGCCCGCTGGGTCCGTCGGGAAGCGGAGGCCCTGGCGCGAAGCCTGCCGGTTCCTGTCATCCTCTGGGACGAACGTCTCTCGACGGTCACCGCGGAAGCTTACCGGGCGATGCGCGGTCAGCGCCGCCGGGAACCCATCGACGCGGAGGCCGCCGCCGTGATCCTCCAGGATTACCTGGAGGCCCAGCGGGTCCATTTCGGCGAAGGGGAGAAGTCCGGACAGCCAGGGAAGTAGAGGTGCCCGAAGAGTTGCCCTCGCAAAATCCATCGTGCGGCGCATGGCGAGTTTGCGGGGATGCGCGTGAAGCCCTCTAAAACACATCTTAATCTTCTATGGCGGTGACCTCCGTTGAGATCGCTTCCTCAGGATCCGAATCCTCCGTAGAATAAACGTGTTCGCCTTCTGAATTTTGAGTGCTGGGCTCAGCGCCTTCAGAGCCCAGCCCAGCACCCCAAACCCGGGAGAGAAGAGCAACGGCGTAACTCCTATCCCATGAAACCTGGAGAAGTATCCGTGGCCCGAAAACGCTCTCATCGCTCGATTGGGCGCTGGCTCGTCGCCCTCGGCGCCACCCTATTTTTCTGTGGCGCGATCGGCGCAGCGCTTCTCCCTCGCCTGAGCCGATCCCCTTCGCTGGAGGGCCCCGCCTTCTCTGGATCCCCGGTGGATTGGGGGTTGGGCCTGTATCTCCTCCTTCGCCGGGGCGATCTGGCCCAGCCAGCGGGCACGGATCCCACACCCGTGACCTTCACGATCCATCCGGGCCAGTCCGTGATGGAGGTCGCCCAGGCGCTGGAAGAAGCCGGCCTGATCCGGGATGCCTTTCTGTTCCGGGCCTACGTGCGTTATCACGGTCTGGATCGGGAAATCGAGGCCGGGGAATACACGCTGAACAAAACGATGACTATCCCCCAAATCGTGGAGGCCCTCCGGTCCGGCCGCCAAGCAGAATGGACGGTGCGCATCCGCGAGGGTCTGCGCCTGGAGGAGGTGGCGGAAGCCATCGCCGTCCAAACCCACCTCTCCACGCAAGCAATCCTGGAGGCTGCCCGGGATGGCCTCCGATGGCGCGCTGCCTTTCCCTTCCTGACCGATTTGCCCCCTAGCGCGACGCTGGAAGGATATCTTTTCCCGGACACCTACCGGCTGGCCCGGGATGCGACGGCTGAGGATATGATCCAGCGTATGTTGGAGAACTTCGGCCGGAAGGTAACGCCGGAGAAGATCGCCGCCGCCCGGGCGCGGGGGCTTTCTCTTCACCAGGTGATCATCCTCGCCTCGATTGTGGAGCGGGAGGCTGTCCTTCCCGAGGAACGCCCGCTGATCGCCAGCGTTTACCTGAACCGGCTGGCGGCCGGGATGAAGCTCGACGCCGATCCGACGGTTCAATACGCGTTGGGCTATCAGCCGGATCAGAAAACCTGGTGGAAGAGCCCCCTCACCCTGGAGGATTTACAGATGGATTCCCCATATAACACCTATCGGTATTCCGGGCTGCCACCGGGGCCCATTGCCAGCCCTGGCCTGGCCTCCATCGAGGCGGTGCTGAATCCGGCGGAGACGGATTATTTTTACTTTATGGCCGACTGCATCAAGAAGGACGGCAGCCACTGGTTCGCTCGCACCCAGGAAGAGCACCTGAGGAACTTCAACCGTTGTCCGTAAGCAGAGGGCGGAGCTTCCTTAAAGGATAAGCCGCTGGAGATGGCCCATATCCTCGCAAAGCCCTTGGGGAAAAGGGGCGGGATCCGGCCTTCTCTGTTATCTGTTAGAGGTAGGAGTTACGCAGTTGAAAGCTCTAAAGGTGGAACGGAATGGCCCCACCCCCCTTCTCCCCCCTCCCCACGGCCCAAAGGGCCGT
>JAUQQB010000079.1 GCA_030550075.1 Chloroflexota bacterium
AAGAGGCGCTTCAGGTGGAGGCGCGGTTGCGGGAGCTGGAAGGGGAGATCGCCCAGGTGAAAGGCCGCATGAACTTCCTGAAAGGGCGCTCCGCTTACTCGCTGATCACGGTCATTCTGGAGCCCCCGCGGCCTACGCCAACGCCGACCCCCACGCCGACTCCCATCATATGGGATCCCGGGGAAACGTTCCGCGAGGCCACGGGGGTGCTGGGGCTCCTGTTGCGGGCCCTGGTGGACCTCAGCATCTGGATGCTGGTGCTGGGCGGCCCCTTTATCCTTCCGGCCGGAGCCATCGCCTTCGTGGTTTACCGGCTCCGGAATCGCCATCGGCCAAAGAGCTCACCCTAAACATATCCGGCGATAGACCTGGAGGCCGGATCCCCCTGATCGAAGCGTTAGCCTTGCTCTATTGCAAACTGGGGACTTTCATGGGGTGGGGCGGCCCGATTCGCTGGCCGCCCCACCCGAACTTTAGGGGAAGGGCAAACGCTGAACTCGAGCGGACACCGCCAGGATCGCAACCGAGCACATTAGCCTCTTTACTTAACAGACAATCTGCCATTCCTCAGCAATCTCTTATGATGATTTTCACTGCTCTTCTCCCAAAGATGATTTAAATTTCAAAAAAGAAGATTTTCGAAAACTGGGGTCCGGTCGCTACGTTCTGGTTTTCCCTCCTTGCAATAAAAGCGGCCATCGGGAGACTGGGGGCACGCTTTCGGCGTGCCCTCAGTCCCCTAACCTTCCCGGCTCAATAGCTCTCTGGGCCATCAGGGGGCGAAGGGGGGAAGGGGTGGTTCCCCTTCCTGGAACATATACGCTCGGAGATCCTGGAGTTTCCTGCGCGCACGGATGACCCACTGTCATTCAGGGACCGTTCAGATCCCGGCAGATAAAAAAGAAGGACGGCCAGTGGTGCTGGTGGGGCCGCCCAATGTGGGGAAGTCGGCCCTCTTTTTCCAGCTGACCGGCCGCTACGCGACGGTCTCGAACTACCCGGGGACCACGGTGGATCTCCTGATGGGCCGCCTTCCCGACGGCGGTCCGATCTTCGATACGCCGGGGACCCGGAGCCTTTTCCCGCTTTCCGCGGAGGAGCAGGTCACCCAGTCCGTGCTCCTCACGGCCCGGCCACAGGCCGTCATCCAGGTGGCGGATGCCCGGCATCTCCGTCAGGCCCTCTTCCTCACCCTCCAGCTATCGGAGCTGGAAGTTCCGATGATTCTGGATCTGAACCTGATGGATGAGGCACAGGCGGAGGGGGTGGAGATCGATCTGGAGGGTCTGGCTGCTCGCCTGGGCGTTCCGGTCGTCGCCACCGTGGCGGTGTCCGGGCAGGGACTGGATCATCTGCGGGCCCTGATCCCGGAGGCCTGCGTTCCCCGGGTTCGGCCGACCTATGATCCGCCGCTGGAGGAGGCGCTTCAACGACTGGAAGCGCAACTGCCGCCCGGCCCGGGCCGCCGGTATCGGGCGCTGGGGATGCTCCTCCACGACCCCATGATCCTTCAGCAGATCCCCGACGAGGCGCTCCGCCAGGAGGCCGCGGCGCTGCGTCAGGCTCTGGAGGCCCATTACGGGCGTCCGCTCCCTTATATCCTGGCGCGCCAGCGGCACCGCTGGGCAGAGGAGCTGTTAAGGGATCTGGTGCGGCGGAAGCCTCGCGCGGCCGGCTCATGGGCATGGCTCCAGCGGCAGCTGGACGTCCTCACCCTTCATCCGGTAGTGGGCTGGCTGATCATCGCGCTGATCCTCTGGGCCACCTATCAGATCGTGGGCGTTTTCGGTGCCCAGGTGCTGGTGGGTTTCCTGGAGGAAACTTTCTTCGGCGCGTGGGTGATCCCCTGGTTGACCGCGCTGGCCGAGCGCTGGATCCCCTGGCCGCTGGTTCGGGATTTCCTGATCGGGCCTTATGGTCAGATTTCGATGGCTCTGACTTATGGCCTGGCCATCGTGCTGCCCATCGTGAGCACCTTCTTCCTGGTGTTCAGCCTGATGGAGGATTCCGGCTATCTCCCCCGGCTGGCCGCTATGCTGAACCGTCCCTTCAAAGCCCTGGGGCTGAACGGGCGTGCGGTCCTGCCCATGGTGCTGGGGCTGGGCTGTGTGACGATGGCCACGATGACCACCCGGGTGCTGCACACCCGAAAGGAGCGGGTGCTGGTGACGCTGTTGCTCGCGCTGGCGGTTCCGTGCTCCGCTCAGCTGGGGGTGGTCTTCGGGATGATCGCCATGGCCGGCCCTGCTGCGCTGGCGATCTGGCTGGGGATCGTGGCCGCGGTGCTGGGCCTGGTTGGCTATCTGGCCGCTCGGGTGATCCCCGGGGAGAGTTCGGATTTCATCCTGGAGCTGCCGCCGCTGCGAATGCCACGGGTGGACAATCTCCTTCTGAAGACGCTGGCCCGGCTGGAATGGTATCTCAAAGAGGTGGTGCCTCTGTTTATGTTGAGCACAGCGATCCTGTTCATGCTGGATCGTCTGGGCTTGTTGAGCCGGATCGAATCGCTGATGGCGCCCCTGGTGACCGGATGGCTGGGCCTTCCTCCCCAGACCGCGGGGATGTTCCTCCTGGGCTTCCTGCGCCGGGATTATGGGGCTGCCGGCCTGTTCGACCTGGCCCGTGAGGGCCTGCTTACCTCCCACCAGATCCTGGTGAGCCTGGTGGTGATTACCCTCTTCGTCCCGTGCATCGCCACCGTGATGATGATGATCAAGGAGCATGGCTGGCGGACGGCGGCGGCGATCTCCGCCTTCGTTTTTCCCTTCGCCTTCTTTGTCGGCGGGCTGGTCCATCAAGCGCTGCGATGGTTCGGAGGGGGTTGAGATCCTTCCCCGCGGCCTCAAAGATCGCAGCACGAGGCTCAATCGGAGCGCAAGGGATGCGCGTTCGCTGTCCGATGTGCGGATATGAATACGATCCCTCGGATCTCCGCTGCCACGTCGGATGTCCTGTGGGGGCACGCTGCACGCTGATCTGTTGTCCCCAGTGCGGCTATCAGATGCCGGACCTGGAGCGCTCGACCAGCGCTCGCTGGTTCCGAGGGTTGCTGGCCCGCCTTCGGCCGAGCGGGGAGCGTTCTCACGCCACGCTCGCCGACGTCCCGCCCGGGCGGTCCGTTGTTGTGATGGAAATCGAAGAGACGGAGGGAGATCGGCTGGCGCGCCTGGCGCATCTGGGCGTGTTGCCCGGGGCGGTGGTTCACGTCCTCCGGCGGCGCCCGGTATTGATCGTGGAAGTCGATGGGGCCACGCTCGCCCTGGATCCCGACGTGGCCGCTCGCATCCGGGTGGGCCTGGTGTAGGGAATCGATCGGGCGCGCGCCCGGTTCATTTTTGATCCGGGGTTCTCACGGGGTTGGGCTGAAAGCTTCCGGCCCAACCCCGAAAGATATTCTTCCCCCTTTCCCTGCAGCCCCTGGAGCCCCGAAGCATCTGGACCCCGTCCACCCCCCAAAATATTCCATTTCCCTCCTCTCCGCGTCCGTTCGGCTGTGGGGAGGGAGGCCCTTCGACCTTTCTCTTGACAGAAGCCAACTGCATAAGTCCTAATATTCATGAAGGGCCCGGTCCGTTACCCTAAGGACCCAGGAGGATGCGATGCCGGTGGCCAGCGAGCTTCGCCCTGGGATGACGGTTCAGCTAGAGGGAGCCCTCTTCCGGGTGATGGAGGCGGTTTATCACTCCGGGACCGCTCAGCAGAAGGGAGTGGTGCATGCCAGGCTGCGCAACCTGCGCACCGGAGTCGTAACGGATCGACGCTTCCGGCCCGAGGAACGCGTGGAGGAGGTCTCCCTGGAGCGCCGGGTAATGGAATATCTTTACAATGATGGCGAGATGTTCTACTTCATGGACCCCGAAACCTATGATCAGATCCCGATCCCGGCCGCGATGATCGGGGACCTGGAGCTCTTCCTCCAGCCCAACCAGCGGATCCCGGTGGAATTCCATGAGGGGCAGCCCGTTGCCGTGGCCTTCCCGGAAACCGTGGATCTCCGTGTGGTTCATACCTCCCAACCCCTGCGCGAGCGCGAGAGCCACGTTTATAAACCGGCGATCCTGGAGAATGGGCTCGAGGTGCTGGTCCCTCAATTCATCGCGGAAGGGGATATCGTGCGGATCCATGTCTACACCCGGGCCTATGTCGATCGAGTGGGGAAGCGGGGCGGTTAATCTCCAGTCGGAAGGACGCTCCCGCTCGGAAACCTTCGTCCGCTTTTCGTCCCAGGCAAGAAGCCCTTCACTCCAGCCCTAACCGGTTCAGGGCCTCCTCACTCAGGCCGAAGTAATGTCCCAATTCATGAAGCAACGTGCGCCGGATCTCCGCCCGCAGCCGGAAGGGATCGTCGCCGAAGTCCGCTTCCAGCGGGCGACGGAAGAGCCGAATCCGCGACGGCCAGGCGATGGCTGCCCGATCCCGCTCCGCCCGCGTGGGCCCCTCAAACATCCCATACAGGTTCTCCCCGGGGGGAAGGCCCAGCGCCCGTCGTTGCTCCGGATCAGGCTCCTCCTCCAGAAGGATGACCAGGTTATCCACGGCCCGCTGCAGATCCGCCGGCAGGGCTGCGAGGATCTCCATCCATATACGTTCGACCAGTTCAGGAGTGATCCGAAGTCGCCGCCGTCGCATCCGACACGGTTTCCAGAGAGGATTCCGAGGAGGGCACCCGCACGAAGACTTGCTCCGCCAGCCGGCGTCGAATTCGATGTTCCTGATCCCCCACCCGAATCCGGAAGCCTGATCCCGGCACCCATTCCTCCACGATGACCTGAACGCCCGGTCGCAGGCCCGCCCGGGCCGCCTGCCGCAGAGTGGAGACCTCATCGGTCACCCGCAGCACCTCACATGCGACCCCCGCGGGGGCCTCACTCAACCGTCGGGCAGCCGGGAGCGGGACCTCACCGGCCCGCGTCGGGATGGGATCCCCGTGAGGATCATAGGCCGGGTGACCCAGCATCGCGGCGATCCGCTCCTCCAGGGCCTCGCTGATTGCATGCTCCAGACGGTCGGCCTCCGCGTGGACCTCGTCCCAAGCGTAGCCCAGCGCTTCCATGAGAAAAAGCTCCAGCAGGCGATGATGCCGGATGACCTCCAGAGCAATCCGGCGACCCGCCCGCGTAAGGGTCACCCCCCGATACGGCGTGTAGTGAACCAGCCGGAGCCGCGCCAGCTTCTTCAGCATCCCGGTCACCGACGGCGGAGCTACGTTCAGGTATTCCGCCAGCCGGGTGGTGGTGACCGCTCCCTCCCGCTCGCTGAGGATGTAGATCGCTCGCAGATAGTCTTCCATCGATGCGCTTAACCGGGGCATCGCCGCTCCGTTCCAAGAGCTTCCCTTCACTTTAATCTTACCCCAAAGTGGACCATTCGCCTGCTTGGGGGGCAGGGACATTCTGCCTATTCTATTGCCTTCCTAATTACGTAACCTCATATGTGGCGAAGAGCAAAGGGGGCGGAGGCCATCCGCTCTCCTTAACCAAGATGGTCCCGTGTCTTTACCCGTATCTCCCCAAGCAGGCTTTTGGGGCCGGGAAGGCTACGGAGAGGATGTTCCCCAGCGCAAGGAGAAGGCCTAAACCGCCTGTCCTGCTTTTGGTTAAAGGGCTCAGACGGCTCTCGCAAATTTCCATTTTCAAATGTCCAGGATTAGAATAATCATAGATTCGAGGAACCGCAGGCCATGTTTCCTCGGTTTAATATTTTGAACCGAGGGGCGAGCGCGGTGAGGAGGGCTCCATGAGCAAGGCGCGGATTCTGGTCGTGGAAGATGATCTGGACATCGCTAACCTGCTGAAGCTGTATTTCGGCTCGCTGGACTATGAGGTCCAGACGGCCACGCGGGGCCAGGAGGCGCTGGAGAGAACCCGCCAGCAGCTCCCCCATCTGATCATCCTGGACATCATCCTCCCCGACATCGATGGCTATGAAGTTTGCCGGAGGCTGCGCACCAACCTGCGCACCAGCCACATCCCTATTATCTTCCTGACTCAGCGGGACGAACGCAGCGACCGCATCGCCGGCCTTGAGCTGGGCGCCGACGATTACATCACCAAGCCCTTCGACATCGAGGAATTGCGTCTCAGGGTCCAGAACGCCATCCGACGGGCTGAGCGGGAGAGCCTCACCAATCCGGTCACCGGCCTGCCCAGCGGGCGCCTGATTGAGGATCAGCTGCGCGCCCTCCTCCGCCGTTCCGATTGGGGCCTGCTTTACATCGGGATCAATGGCCTGGACGCCTTCCAGGAAATCTATGGCTTCGTGGCAGGCGATGAGGTGCTGCGGTGGACGGCCATGCTCATCGGAGAGGTAGTGGACGAACTGGGGACGCCGCAGGATTTCATTGGGCACGTCGGGGGTGATGACTTCGTGGTGATCACAGAGGCTGGGCGGGCGGAGGCCATCGCCCAGGCGCTCCGCCAGCGCTTCGCAGAGGGAGTGGGCACCCACTACGCGTTCTCCGATCGAGAACGGGGCTATCTGGTGCTCATGGATCGCGAGGGAAATGAGAAGCGCGTGCCCTTGATGAGCATAGCCATCGGGATCATTCGGGCAGGCGATTCGATCTTCAACGACATCCGAGAGCTCACAGAGATCGCAGCGGAAGCGCGGCGAAAGGAGATTCTGCTGCTCTAAAGGAAGGCTATCCTTTTCGCGCATCAGGCGGTGCGCGATCTCACACGCTGTATCTATATCTTTTCTCCCCGCGCTGCTTCATCCTGTGGGGAGAGAGTGGAGGGAAACCCCAGATGGTCTGGCGCCAGCGCCTGCGTTGGCTTTTAAGACCGATTCACACCCCATCCTCCAGTTCGACAGCGCGAACGGAGGACGTCTCCTTCCTGGATCGGTGGGCGGAGCCGGTGCTCTGGATCGAGGCCGGGAGCGGCCGGGTGCTCCTGAACGCCGCGGCGCGCGCCTGGCTGGGTGATCCTATCCCTTCCTCCCGTCGTGATCTGGAGGGCCGCCTTCACCCACCCGGAGTGCTGGAACGCTGGCTATCCGGCTCCCGAGAGACCGCCGTCATCGGCCATCGAAGCGCGCGGGCCAGCGCCCTCCCGCTGACGCTGGATGGAAGATCGGGCTTCCTGGTGGTTCTTCAACCTGTCCCGGAAGGCTCCAGACCTGCTCCGGAACCCCCTGTTTATCCCCGAGAGCTGGCCCTGGTCACCGGGATCGCCCGCCTGCTCAGCGCCTCCCTGGATCTGGACTCCACACTGGACGCCATCCTGTTCGCGATCCGGCAGGTGATCCCCTATGAGCTCGCCGAGATTAACCTGTGGGAACCCGGAGAACGCCGGCTCCGTACCCGGGCCCGTGGAGGAGATCCCCAGGCCGTGGCCCGGCTCGCGGAATTCGGAGGGGTTTACCGGCCCGACGAAGGCCTCACCGGATGGCTGGCCACTCACCGGCGTCCCCTGCTGATCCGGGATCTCCGCAACTTCACTGACGCGCGTCCTCGCCTGGACCTGGATCGCTTCCCCGCGCGCGCCTTTCTGGGAGCTCCTCTGCAAACAGGGGAAGAGTTCATCGGGACGCTAGAACTCATTGCGTATCAACCAGGGGCTTTCACCGAAGAACACCTGCGCCTCCTGGAGGCGATCGCCGCCCAGGCCGCCATCGCCATCCATAACGTCCGCCTCTATGAGGCCACCCGACATTACGCCGAAGGGCTGGAGACCCTTTTCCGCATCGCCGCGATGAGCGCGGCCTTCCCCTCCCTGGAAGATTTCCTCCAGCGGTCCGTAGCGGAGCTGGCGGGATGGTTCCGGGTGGAGCGGGTGGTGGTCTTGCTTTATGACCCGAAGCGCCAGGAGCTGATCCCCCACCCGGCGGGCATCTATGGACCCTGGCCGCCGGAAGCCCTGGGGTTCCGCCTTCCCGTGCAGGACCCAGTGTTTTCGGAAAGCGTGTTTCGGAGCGGACGTCCCTTCCGCTCGAACCGGGCGCCGGAGGACCGCCGGGTGATCCCGCCCTATCGGGAGCTGATCGCCCGTTTCGGCGTCCGTTCCGTCCTGTCGATTCCTCTGACCACCCGGGAACAGCCCATCGGGGAGATCCACCTGATCAACCGGTGGGAGGGCCGGTTCACCCCCGATGATGAACGTTTGGGGATGGCGATGGGTGTGGTGCTAGGCACCACCCTTTACAACCTCCAGGTGATCGAGCAGGCCCAACGCCGCGCCGCCCGCTTGCGGGCCCTGATGGAAGTCGGACAGCGGATCGCCGCCACGCTGAATCTGGATACAATTTTCGAAACCATTCGGGAAGAACTCGGGCATATCCTGGACGCTCGCAATTTCTACGCCGCGCTCTATGACCCAGAGGCAGATGAGGTCTCATTCGCGTTTTATATCCACCATGGGGAACGGCTACCAGAGCGGTCGAAACGGCGTGGGGGGCGCGGCTTGACAGAATACGTCATTCGAACCGGACAGTCCCTTTTGCTCCGTGGCGATGTGATGGCCCAGGCGCAAGCGCTGGGAATTGAACCGGTGGGGACGCCGGCTCGCCTCTGGATGGGCGTCCCGATGCGGATCGGGGATCGGGTGATCGGCATGCTGGCTATCCAGCATGAGGAGGACGAGAACGCCTTTGACCAGGAAGATCTGGAGCTCCTTCAGGCCATCGCGCACCAGACCGCCATCGCAGTGGAGAACGCGCGGCTCTATGGGGAGATCCGCGAGCGGCTGGAAGCTCGTATTCATCAGCTGACGGCACTGAACCGTATCGGCCAGGAGTTGAACGCAAACCTGGACCTGGATCACATCCTGAACCTGGTGCTGGATTCAGCATTTCAGGTCACTGGAGCGGATTACGGGGCGATCCTCCTGTATGAGTCGGAAACTGGCTTCCTGCGCCCACGCTTGTTACATAAGCTCTCTCTCGAACAGCTGCAGGCCCAGGGCCTGGACCGTCAGCGCCCCGGCGAGGGGTTGATCGGACAGGCCTTCCAGACCGGCCAGGTCGTCCTCGTCCCTGATGTCCGGCAGGATCCCCACTACATCGCGGGAACGCCGGACACCCTCTCGGAGGTGGCCGTTCCCATCTGGTATGGGACGCTGGTCGTAGGGGTGCTCGATCTCCAGAGCCGGCGGCCTTATGGCTTCAGTGAGGAACAGATCGCTTTCCTGGAGGCCCTGGCGGCCCAGGCCGCGGTGGCCATCGGCAACGCGATGCGCCTGACGGAAGAGGCCCGGCGGAGCGAGCGTTACCGCCAGCGCATCGAATTGATGCGCGGAATGCTGGAAGTGAGCCAGGCGCTGCGCTCTGAGCGGCCGCTGGAGAACGCCCTCGACGCGGTCGCCTACACGATCCAGGAATCCCTGGGCTTTGAGCGAGTGCTGATCAGCCTGCTGGAAGGCGAGCCCTCTGTCCTGCGCCGGGTGGCCCAGGCCGGGCTCCCCCTCCCGGTATTCGAGCGCATGCGCCAGGTCATCCAACCGTGGCGGAATATGCAGCTCCTGCTGCGCGAGGAGTTCCGGCTGGGAGCCTGCTA
>JAUQQB010000080.1 GCA_030550075.1 Chloroflexota bacterium
CAAAGCCCCCATGGGAAACGAACTGCGTAAGTCCTATTTTTATTAACCCAGGGTGCTGATGTCTCGTCTATCTCTCATTTGGGTTCTTCCTGTGCTGGACCGGGGCCAAAGGCCCCGGTCCAGCACAGGAAAACTCTTTCTACCCCTAAGTGAATTCCTGTAGTGGCGGCCTCGCCGTCACAAGAATCCCTTCCCCGCGGGGTGATCAAAGGTTCACGCGATGAAATCCGTGGGCACGCGAGTGCAACAGAGCACCAGCTCTTTAGCTGCGCGCACATTTCGCATGATGTTCACCATATTCCCCTTGAGCTTGATTCGTCCGGTCACCAGCGCCTGGATGGGATCCAGCTTCCCCTGGATCACCTGTTTCCACACCGAATACGGGGCCGACATCCGGTAGGCCGGGTTTTTGACCGATTCGTCGGTGGCCTCAAAAGCCTCGCGGCACTTGCCATGCCAGAGATCCATATAAAGCACCATCGGTTTCGTCAGCAGACCCTCCGGTTCCACCACGAAATAGAAATCCCCCTCCCAGTTCTTCGCCGCCTCCGCGTAGCCCGGGCTTCGATTAACCTCTTCCATCAGGGCTTTGATCCAGGCATCGGATGGGAAGAGAATCCCCATAGATAACCTCCTCCGAATGGTTCAGGAGTCACTCAGGGCTTTGTCCATTCTGGATAACGCTTCCCCCCTGGCCTCTGCTAAAGAGGTAGGCGAGGGAACTTTCCCCCTTTTCTCCCTCTCCTCACGGCCTTTCGAGCTGGGGGGAGAGGGAAAGGAGGTTCAGTAGTCTTGAAGGCGCATCGAAGGCGCACCCTTAAGACCCCCAATGCCCGACCATCGTGGACAACGGGAACATGACCTGAGCGAACTCGTTTCGAAAGCCTCCAGGGGATGATAAGCGGTTGGGGGCAAGCGGCCCTTCCGCTTACTCCCAACCGCGTTCCCCCGTTAGATTTATGCTTTCTCCTTCGCCGCCTCGCGATCCCGACGGGCCTGTTCAATAATGGTCTGAGCGATATGGGGAGGAACCTCCTCGTAGTGGCTGAACGTCATGCGAAACACCCCGCGCCCCTGGGTCAGGGAGCGCAGCTGGGTGGCGTAGCGCTGCATCTCCGCCAGAGGAGCAAGGGCGATGATCACGCTCTTGTCCCCCTGCTGCTCAATCCCCTGCACCCGGGCCCGGCGGGTGTTGAGATCGCTGATCACATCCCCGGTGAACTGTTCGGGGACGATAATCGTGAGCTGCATAATCGGCTCCAAGAGTACCGGGCCGGCCTGCTGGAACGCCAGCTTGAAGGCCTCGCGCCCCGCGATCTGGAAGGAGATATCGTTGGAGTCCACCGGATGCTCCTTGCCGTCGTAAACCGCCACCCGCACATCCACGATGGGATACCCAGCCAGCAGGCCCTGCTCCATCACCCCCCGGACCCCTTTCTCGATCGAGGGGGCGAAGTTTGAGGAGATCGCCCCGCCAAAAACCTCCCATACATATTCGAATCCGCCATCCCGTGGGAGGGGCTCGATCCGAAGATGGACTTCCCCGAACTGCCCCGCGCCGCCGGTCTGCTTCTTGTGCCGATACTGGGCTCGAGCCACCTTCGTGATCGTCTCTCGATAAGGGACCTTCGGGATGCTGGTCATGATCTCCACCCCGAATTTGGCGGCTGCCCGGCGGACTGCTACATCGATATGAGTATCCCCCATCCCCTCCAGGATAGTCTGATGGGTGGACGGTTCCTGGCGGAGATGCAACGTCGGATCCTCCTCGCACAGACGCTGGAGGGTAGGGATCAGCTTGGCGGAGTCTGCCTTGGTTTTCGGTTCCATCGCCACTGCATACAATGGCGTAGGATAGACCGGAGGGACGATACGGACCGGATGGCCGCGGTCGCACAGGGTGTCCCCATGGCCGGTCACATTCAATTTGGGCACTGCCCCGATGTCCCCCGCCACTAACTCTGGAACGGGGATCTGTTCCTTCCCTCGCATCACGAAAATCTGAGCCAGACGCTCGTCTTGATTCTTATTGACATTGAAAAGATGCGAGTTGGAACGCACGGTGCCGCGGAAGACACGGAAGTAGGCGAGCTTCCCCACGAAAGGATCCGCCGTGACTTTAAACACGTAAGCCACAGTGGAGCCTGCAGGATCCGGCTGTAGGGCTTCAGGCTGCCCGTTTGAAACGGGAAGCGCTTCAACGGGCTTCGCTTCCAGCGGCGAAGGGGCCAGCTGGACCAGGAGGTCCAGTAAGGGACCTGTGCCGATGGTGGAAAGCCCTGCCGCGCATACCACCGGGACGACACGCCCGGCGAGGAAACCGGCTTTCAACCCTCGCCGGATCTCCTCTTCGGTCAGTTCTCCGCCTTCCAGATATTTCACGATCAGCTCATCATCCGCCTCCGCGGCAGCCTCCATCAGGCGCATCCGGGCCTCTTCCGCCTCCTCCCGCAGGCCGGCGGGGATCTCGCCGATCTCCCCGCGGGGGCCCCGCCGCGCTTTCATCGCGACGAGATCCACGACCCCTTCGAACGCAGCCTGGCTGCCGATGGGAAGCTGGATGGGGACGAAGCTCGCCTTAAAAACACGACGCAGGCTCTCCAGGGCTTTCTCAAAATTCGCGTTATCCCGATCCATCTTGCCAATGACAGCGATACGAGGCAATCCCCGTTCCTCCAGGGCTGTCCATGCCTGCTCTGTCCCTACCTCCACACCTGCCACGCTATCCACAACGAGAAGCGCGCAATCCGCCACATGGACGGCGCTCTTCATCTCGCCGGCGAAATCCAGATAGCCCGGAGCATCCAGAAGGTTGATTTTGTGATCAGACCACTCAATGGGGACAAGAGAGGCATAAATGGAGAGACGACGGCGGATCTCTTCCTCATCGAAATCGGAGACCGTGTTGCCCTCTTCTACACGGCCCATGCGGGTGGTCGCCCCGCTCAGGAACAACATCGCCTCCACCAGTGTGGTCTTGCCCGACCCGTTATGACCTACCAGCACGACGTTACGGAGGTTCTCGGTCCGATAGACTTTCATCGTGCCTCCCCCTGATTGAGGATAACTGTGGTTCCGCTCATCCGAGCGGGAGGGTCCTCGCTTCCCTGAAGCGCTTTCATGAACGGGCGGAGCCTGTTCTGCAGTCCGCCCGGTAGGAGAATCGCCCCACAACTTCAATTATAGCTGCGCAGCTTGCCATCCGAACATCTTTGCGAGTCGCAGGAAAACTGGGACGGCGGAAGGTGGCTTTACCGTCCACCCGCCGCTCGAATTCTTTCCTACTTCTTACCCTCTGGATGACTTCTCGGACTCCAGGAGACTGGCTTCAGGGGCTCCTCAGACCTGGCGGATGCCTGGTTTTCGTTGGCAAACCGGGGGCTCGATGGATCGCTCCATGAGCCACCAAATCCGTGATCGCTACTGTTCCCATCTGCGATCCGCGGAAACTGGGTATCTATCAGCCCGCCCAGATAAATTCCTCCGGGTTTAATTCATTCGATCCGCCTGCTGGAGACGGCGGAGCAATCGGGTCTCCAGGTCTTCTTCGGGTCCCGGTGGACCCAGAGGATCCTGATGCCGTCGGATCAGGGCGACGGTAAGGGAATCGCAGCCGGCCTCCACTGCCCACGCCGCTCCGATCTCTGGATGGGCCTGATAACGATGCGCCCGCTCCATCCAGCGGCGAAGGATAGGCCATCGGGAGCATCCAGGGCGCCCGATCCGTGAGCCCAGGGCTTTCCACAGAACGATCAGCGCCCGCTCCCACGGCGTCAGTGGCGTCGCTGCCTTTCCCACATCATGCAATAACGCGGCCTTCAACAAAGCCGGGTGCGTCTCCCCCCACGCGATCAGGGTTCGCAATACCGCCAGGCTATGACGCTGATCGCCCACAGGCATCCGCCAGAACAGCTTCTGGGCCGGAAGAGACAGAAGCTGTTCCACCAGCTCTCGATCCTCCTCCTGAATCCGAGCAGTGATCGCCCACCAGAACTGTCGAAAACGATGGGGGATTCGGAACATCCTGCGGACTCCGAGCCGTCAACTGGATGAGCAAATTGCTACTCAGCGAGGGTTGGGCCAAACGATAGGTGATTCCCGCTGGAGATCTATTACCTGTTATAAAGTAACGCTATGTGCAACTTCATCTATGGATCTCATGAAGGGGTCCCTGGAGGGAGGGAAGCGCAAGACCCCTTCCCCCTTCTCTCCTCCAGGTCCCAAAAGACCCTGGGAGGGGAGAGAAAGTATCTTGGATCATGTCGGCTTAGAAGTGAAGCAAGACCTCCATCCAGGCCCCTGACTCCCTGGCGACCGGATCCATAGATCTTGAGCCCGGGGCTTTCACCTCCTGAATCCGCGGAGGGGCTCCTTTCGGCGTGCTGCTAAGAGCCGAGAAGGTACTGGCGGCCTGGGAAGCAGCGCCACAGGATCGAGAGCTCTATCAGACATTGCATGCCACCTATATGCATCCTGCGCCCACGCAGGAGCGGGCCGCCGAGCGCCTGAATCTTCCTTTCAGCACCTATCGTCGCCATCTGAAGTTAGGGATCGCCCGGCTGTGCCAGCGGCTCTGGAATGGGAGATCGGCTATGAGTGAGCATAACGCATGTCTATGTTTCCACGCGGTCGGGATTATCGAAGAACGAGGGGCAGATAGATGTTCGAAGCCCATGGGAGGATGGCCCGGTCGATTCGCGTCGCCGGATCTCCCAGCAACGTAAAAGTGTCCAGCAGGTCCAGATGCTGGGCGCTTTGTAGCACCTTCAGTTTTCCTGCCATGGTCGCTTCGCCAATCGTGGGGTCCTGATCCACAAAAACCGACTCAAAAAACCCTCGGCTGAGCTGATCGTGGCCCTGACTGATCCCCAGCCCGGTAGATCCCCATGTCGCGATCGCTCCTCCATTCGGATGCAACATCAGCGCTTCATCCAGCGTTGGCTCCGGCCGGTGAAAGGCTCCGGTAAAGCATGTCATCCCCAGCACAACCGGCAGGCGCCGCTCGTTCCCTAAGGCCGGTAGATCATCGATGTGGAAGAACCGCTCCAGAGCCCACTGGTGCCATGAGGAATGGCCGGCGAATTGGAGGAGCAGCGCTCCGTAGTTCCACTCGCTCCGCAGCCGCCGCCGGATGCTTGCGGCCTCTTCTTCAGAGCAATCGCTAATCCGCGGCGAGGACCCTGCGCAATACAGGCGCACCGGAACGTAGGGGGAAGTCACAAGAGCGGCCGATGTCTCCGAGATGTTCGGAAAATCCCCGGCCTCATCGGCATCATCAGCGACCAGGACCACGCGGGCGTTCCATCCGCCGGGGAAGGGGTGGCTTTCATAGGCGACGATTTTCTCCACCGCCCCGGCCGCCTCCCCCGGCGTTTTCGCCGGAATGCGACCGATGATCAGATCCGGGAGGTTATCCTCGCCGTCCACGGCCACATAACGATTATCCGCCGCGGTTTCCCCACCTTTTGGATCCACATCTGCCAGATAGGGTGGAATATAAGTGAGTGGGGAGCTGCTCCGGTATCGTTTCGGGTCGAAGGATCCATCGCCGAACAGCAGGACATGCGTCGGGCGAGGATTCCATTGATTATAGATGTCCCGGATGAACCGGCGGATGGCCTCCGGGTCCATCCGGCCATCCCCGTAGGCGTCGTAGATCCCGAGGACGTTGACCACGGCGACCTGCATGCCCTGGCTTCGCCGCAGATCCCGCAGCGGGCCCAGCGCCTGGACGAAATCGGGGTGGGTGAGGATCACCAGGTCGCCGCCTGATGGCGATGCGGGGTCCAGGAACAGCGGCTCCGCCCGGCGGATGCGGACGGGCGAACGGATGGCGGAGGCCGGGGCGATGGCATAGCGACGGCCTCCGCCATCCGGTGGATCCGTGAAGGCGATGGCGCCGCTCGTCGAGGCCCCGGTTAATTGGATGGGGACCAGTGGATTCGTGATGTCGAGGACATAGGGGTCGGAACCGCTAACAGGCAGCTCATACCGGTGGGGTGTTCCTTCTCCCTCAAGAACCGTGAAATCCGTGATGGGAGATGCGGCGCGGGCATAGCGGATCTCGAACGCATCCAGCCACCCCCCTTCCATAGTCAGAGGTCGGAGGGAAAGTGTGTTCGATCCCTCCTGTAGCAGGTTGGACGGGATGCTGAGGGTGGCTGTGATCGCGCTCTTTCCGCTCCACTGGGCTTCCCCGATCCACGTGTTGTTCAGTCGAACTTCCCAGCGATGGTCGGAGGCCGTATATCCGATTAACCAGAGGGTAAGGGTGGGAGGTCTATCCAATCGTATGCCGGACAGCGAGAAGGGGTAAGCGGTGGCGGCTTCGGCGGGGCCGGTTTGGGCATTCCAGACCCAGCGGTCGCCATCGCGGGCGACCGGAAGGTTCGGCGTGAAGCGGTCGGGCATGTAAAGGCGGTTCTCTTCCACCAGTGCCCGGCTCCATATGGTCCCAAGGGGCCAGGAGCCGGAAATGGCGGATCGAGATGGCATGCGCATCCCGGAGCCGGCTCCAGCGGTCAGGCGGTAGACATCCCCGTTCACCCAGCGGCTGGGACGGGGCTCCGCGTAGAACAGGATCGCCTCCCCGGGCTCGAAGTTGGGATCATCATCCCCCTCCCAGGCATAAGCCGCCTCGTCCGAGCCCCGGAACAGCCGGATGGATGACGGATCCACATTGCCCATCCCGATCGCCGATAAATCCTCATATCTCAACCGGTAAATCCCGGGCCGATCCGCTTCGATGAAAGCAATCGGAGAGTTGATGGACAAGACGGATAGATTTTGACCAAGATGGAAGCGGTCAGGCGAATCCGGGATGGCCTGCGCCGGGTTCAGAACGTGGCGTGCGATCTGGCGCTGGAGAGCATCCAGCGTTGGAGAATCGTGGAGGGGGGCGTCCATTTCGATCTCGACGCGAACATGGCGCGCCATCTCCAGGTGATCTCCCGAGAGCCAGATGGGGCGGAACACCATCAGAGCCAGCCGGATCCCCCGCATGGTTCCGATTTCCCGCAGGAATACCGGTTCGGATCCCTCCAGGGGATCGGGGTGTGGTCCCGGAACGTCCATTTCCGACGGATGCGAAAGCAGAGAGCGGATGTCGGGATGGTCCGGGGGAGAAAGCGTTACGGTCTCCAGCCGGGTGACGCGAAGGATCGGATTCGCCATGGGGGGGAGGGCGAGCAGGGTGGAGGTGTAGGGCAGGGAGGGGGCTCCGGGCCGCTCATCCACCCGATAGCCGGGGATGGAGAGGGTCAGCGCGCCATCGGATCCTCTTTGGGTTTGAGGAAGCGGAACATGCCATTCCAGGACGATGCGCGCTGGACCCGCCCGGGATGGAGGATCCGGAGGCGCTGATAGAACGATCAGAAAGGCAATCAGAAAGGCTCCCCGGAAGGGGGAGGAGCGGTAGCTCCATTTTCCCATTACGCCCTCTCTCCTTCCCGGCGGTTCGGAAGCCGCTGGAAGGGAGTATGAAATGATTTTTGTGGGCTGGGTCGGCGGAAGGCGCCTGACCCAGCCCACAAAACCCCGGAGGAGAAGATCAGTTGTGCATCCCCCGACCGTATCGCCGTTTGCCTGCCTGGATGTGGGCCGGAAGCGCGGCATCCATGGGCTTCTCGGGGATGGGCTTCATGACAAGCATCCGGGATGGTTCCGGAGAGGAACGCTCCGAGCCTTCCCGCAAGATCAAGGGCAGATAGATGCGATAACGCAGCGAGGATGTCCCAATCGAAGCGCTCTCCGGGCCATGGATCCTTTCGTTCAGCTGGGTGTCCACATCCGCCAGCCAGTACCACCACTGGCCGTCCCCAGGCACTGTGTCCGTGTAGACGTAAGTCGCGCCGCCGCCATGCGCCTCGGAAGGCACAAAGGCGATGGGTTCGGCCTGCGTGAAGTCCGCCACCGGGGCCCGATACAGCCGGAAGCCAAAGTTATCGATTTCCACCGCTGTTGCCCACTCCAGCCGGACACTGTGCCCGGCCACACCGCTGACCCGGAAGTACAGGAGTTCCACCGCCGTGGGCACGTTCTGGATCGGCTCGCTGTCGCCCGGCTCGTTGGCCGGGTTGTTATAGATGTCGAGCGGATCGTTCACGAGGGCGGTGTTCACCGTCGTGGTGATGTTGTGCACCACGCTAAACACGGTGGTGATGCGGAAGGATTGGCCGGGAGCCAGGTTATACCCGAAGCCGTTAGGCCCCGCGCTGGTCAGGTCATACCAGGTGAGCAAGCCATCATCCGCGGGCTCGTTCGGATAGGGCTCCGCCCAGAAGAAACTCAGGTAGTAGGGGTCATACTGGTCCAGCAGTGGCAGCACATCGATGGTGCTGACGCCGATGTTGGTGATGACGATGGTGAACGTCACAAAGTTGGGCGCAGCGTCATCCAGGTCAGCGGCGATCAGCTGTTTATCCAGCACGATCCGTGGGTCCGCGATGACAACCGGCGCATCGTCCGTGTCGGTGAGGACGCCGCCAGGATGCTCGCCACCGACCCGCGCGACGTTCCAGTAGGTGCCGGTGATGCCCGGCGTCGCGGTGACCGCGAAGGTGACGGTGATGCTCTGGCCGGGGGCCAGCGGGCCCAAGTTGGCCCAGACCAGGGTCGGTTCAGCGATAAGGTCGGGGTCAGCGGGATTGCCGGAACCGACGACGTAGTGGAAGTCGGCGGGGAGCGTGTCCGTCAGCACCAGCGGGTCAAAGGTCACCTGCCCGGTGTTGGTGATGCGGATAGTGTAGGTGAAGGGCATGTTGCGGACCGCCTCGCCCGGCGCGACATCTTTGGTCAGTTCCAGACCCGGCACCAGCGGCGTGGTGGGCTCTTCGTCCTGGTTGTTATCGGGGTTATCGTCGGGCGTGTCGGAGCCAACGACGACCACGTTGGTGAAGACGTCCGTCGTCGTCACCAGCACCCGGACGGTCACCGTCAGTTGCCGCGTCTCGCCGACGGCCAGGTTGCCCAGGTTCCAGACCAGCGGATTGGGGCCGGAATCCGGGGTCGGCGTGGCAGAGACGAAAACCACCTCCGGCGGCAGGGTGTCGGTGACCATGACGTTCCAGGCGACCGACGGGCCGTTGTTGGTGACGACCAGGGTGTAGGTGAGGAGCGTCCCGACAATTACCGGGTCAGGGTCGTCGGCCTTGGAGACGGCCAGGTCGGCCCGGGTTTCCACCGGCGTGGTGATTTCATCCGTATCGGTCAGGCCTGAGGTATCGGTGATGGCGACGGCGTTGTAAATCAGCGTGCCGCTGGGAACGGCGCTATCCACCCGCACCACCAGCGTCACCAGGCCCGAGGCGGGCGGGTTGACAGTGTTCAGGTACCAGGTGACCACATTGCCGGGCCCCAGGCCGCAGGAGAGGCCGCCATAGCAGGCCACATAGGTGGTGTTGGCCGGCACCGTGTCGGAAATCGTCACGCCGAAGG
>JAUQQB010000081.1 GCA_030550075.1 Chloroflexota bacterium
GCGACAGGTGGGTCAGACAGGCGTGGTGTGCCGGCCGAAGGTCGCCATCGTGTGCGGGGCCAGCGGGGCCTTTCAGTTCGTAGTTGGGATCCAGAACGCGGGGACCGTGATCGCTGTCAACACCGATTCGGAGGCGCCGATCTTCGAGTTCGCCGATTACGGTGTGGTCGGCGATGCCCTTCAGGTGATCCCGGCCCTGATCGAAGCGCTGCGAGCGGAGCGGGTGGCCGTGTGATCGGGAGATCCCATGTCCCGTTTGAACATCGCCCCAAAATCCATCGCGACCGAGCACGAACGGAGGGGGGAATGGAGTCTTTCGGGATCAGCCGGGACGGACATGAGTGGCATTTCGTGGTCTGTATGAAGGTGGTGCCGAAGCCGGAGGAGGTGCGGGTGGATCCGGAAACCCGACGGCTGGATCGGGCCGGCGCCCGCTCGGAGATCAACCCGCCCGATATGAACGCCCTGGAAATGGCCCTCCAGTTGAAGGATCGCTTCGGCGGACGGGTCTCGATCGTCTCGATGGGGCCGCCTTTCTTCGAGCCCTATCTGCGGGTGGGCCTCGCCATGGGGGCGGATCACATTTACCTTCTCAGTGATCGCAAGTTCGGTGGGGCGGACACGCTGGCCACCACCTACACCCTGGCCCGGGGGATTCAGAAGCTGGGCCCGGTGGATCTGGTCTTTTGTGGGGAGGAATCCTCGGATGGAGCAACCGGGCAGGTGCCACCCGGTCTGGCGGAGTGGCTGGATTTCCATCCGATCACCCTGGTGACCCAGGTCGAGCTGGACCCGCTCCGACGGGTGGTGCGGGGGCGACGGGAGCGGCCGGGCGGGTATGAGATCCTGGAAGTTCCCCTGCCGGCGGTGATCTCGGTCAAGACGGGGTGCAACGAGCCTCGCTTTATGGACTACCGGCTCAAGCCGTGGGCCTTCGCCCCTGAGCGGGTCACGGTGTGGAGCGCGGCGGACCTGGAGGTGGATGAGGCCTTCGTGGGGGTTGCGGGATCGCCGACCCAGGTCTCGGGCCTGGCCCAGGCCCCTTCCCGGGAACGAAAGCGGATCCGGCTGGAGGGGAGTCCAGAGGAAGTCGCCCGCCTGCTGGCGGAGCGCCTGCGGGAGCTCCTGGGCGCAACGTAGGGGCGGTAGGGGCGCATGTAGGGGCGCAGCGTCGCTGCGCCCCTACATGATTACATGCGCCCCTACAACAACCGGTACGTGCCTCTACCAGGCATAGACCGGGTTTTCGCGGTCCATCGCCCATCGCGCCGGATTGTCCTGGATGTATTGTCGGATCCGTTGCAAATCCTCCTCGTCACGGATGATGTGTTCGTAATAATTGCGTTGCCAGACGGATGCGCCGGGCGTGCCCCGCAAGGCGTTGATGCGTTTGGTGGTGGCGGATTTGTATGCCCGGATAATGGCCCCCAACGAACCGGGAATGACATTGGTAGGAGTGGCACCGCGAATGGGGCGGATCGCGTGGGTGCCACGGCCCCATGTAGGGGCGCAGCGTCGCTGCGTCCCTACATGGGCGCAGCGTCGCTGCGCCCCTACAATATCCTCATCCCCATTCCCCTCATAATCCCCCACAATCCAAATAATCCCGTGGATGTGGTTAGGCATCACCACAAATTCATCGTCGCGTAACATCACGTATGGCCGGACCACCGCCGTTTGAAACCATTCCTCACGGGCAATCTCGCCCCATGTGTTTAACCGCATTTCCCCACCCACGATTTCGCCAAACAAACATTCCCGATCATGGGTTACCAGGGTGATAAAATAGGCACCTGCCCGGGTGTAATCATACCCCGGCAGGCGGATGGAACGGCGGTGATGGCGTTGTGGGTCGTAGGGCATTGGTTTTCCTCACCTCGCGGTGCGTTTCGCATCGCTTTCGCCAGCATCTCGGCCAGGCAGCCTCCTCGTGCGCGGCGCGCGCCTCGCGCTCCAAATGTAAACACTGCCTCGTGAGGAATCACCTGATTACGCCATCGTCGTCCGTCGAAGGAGAGCTCCCAGGGTCCCCTTCTGGGGCGGAAGTCAACCGTTAAGGGAAAAATCTCAGGCGAGGATTTGCCGCCGGAAGGAACTGAGCACCCGCATATAGTTCGCCCGCTCGTAGGCAGCGGGGTTGGCAACCTTTTGACGGCACATGCTCCCCTGCATCTGCTCGATCGATATATATTCGTGTTCCTCCATCCATCGGCGAATGTCTTCCAGCAGTTGCCGCACATACTCCGGACCATGGCGCAACAGAGCAGAGGCCATGGTCACCGCCTTCGCACCGACCATCATCGCCTTCAGCACGTCCTCCGCCGTGTGCACTCCCCCCGTGATCGCCAGGTCCAGATGCACCTGGGGATACAGGATCGCCACCCAGCGAAGGCGCTCCCGGAGCTCGTGGGAGGAGCTGAGCACCAGGTTGGGCACCACTTCCAGGGTCTCGAGGTCGATGTCCGGCTGATAGAATCGATTGAACAGCACCAGCGCTTTCGCCCCCGCCTCCTCAAAGCGCCTGGCCATATACGGCAGGGAGCTGAAATAGGGGCTCAGCTTCAGGGCCACCGGGATGCGCACCGAGGCCACCACATCCCGCACCAATCGGATGTATCCTTCCTCAACCGCCTGGCTGGTCTCCTCTGAGGAGGCGGGCAGGTAGTAGAGGTTCAACTCCAGGGCATCGGCTCCCGCTTCCTCCATCAGGCGGGCATAGCGGATCCATCCGCCGGTGGTGACACCGTTCAGGCTGGCGATGACCGGGATGGAGATGGCCCTTTTCACCCGCCGGATGTGCTCCAGATAGCCCTGCGGCCCCATGTTGTAATCCTGGAGATCCGGGAAGTAACGCAGGGCCTCCGCGAAGCTTTCCTCACCATAAGAGAGGCCATAATCCAGCATCTCGCTTTCCCGGATGATCTGTTCCTCGAACAGGGAGGGCAGCACCACCGCGGCGATCCCGGCTTCCTCCAGACGGCGAAGGGAGTCGAGATCTTCGGTCAGAGGGGAGGAGGAAGCGATCAGCGGGTTTTTCAGCCGAAAGCCCAGGTAGCGGGTCGATAGATCAACCATATGGAGGTCTCTCCAGGTCAAAAGGGATTCTCTGAAGCGCCATCGTGGAGGCGGGCCATGGGCCCGCCTCCACGATGGCATTTCCGCCGTTTGGGTAAGGGGCGCCCCGATCGAGGCCGGACAGGGCCTGCTCCTACGCGCCGCGCCCGCCCCCGTTCCGCCCGTTGAGCTGCATCTGGGCCAGCGCCTCGTAGATCCGCCAGCGGAAGCGGATGTCCGCCTCCGCCTCCTCCAGCAACTCCTCTGCGATCTCCGGCCGGCTATGGAGCAGCATCGTGAAGCGGGTTTCGTTATACATATACTGGGAAAGCGGCAGGCTCGGCGGCCTGGAATCGATCTGGAGCGGGTTAAGGCCCTCCCGTAACCGCCGCGGATCGTAACGGATCAGCGGCCAGTAGCCCGAAAGCACCGCCCGCTTCTGCTGCTCCATGCCGTAGCGCAGATCGTAGCCGTGGGCGATGCAGTGGCTGTAGGCAATGATCAGGGATGGGCCTTCGTAGGAGTCCGCCTCCAGGAAGGCCTTGAGCGTGTGGGTATCGTTCGCTCCCATGGCCACCCGGGCGACGTAAACGTTGCCGTACGTCATGGCCATCAGGGCGAGATCCTTCTTGGGGCCCCGCTTGCCGCCGGCGGCGAACTTGGCCACCGCGCCCCGCGGTGTGGCCTTCGACATCTGGCCGCCGGTGTTGGAATAGACTTCTGTGTCCAGCACCAGGATGTTCACGTCGTAGCCGGAGGCCAGCACGTGGTCCAGGCCGCCGTAACCGATGTCATAGGCCCACCCATCGCCCCCGATGATCCAGACGCTCTTCCGCACCAGGGCATCCGCGAGCGCCAGCAGATCCCGGACCTCCGGCGAATCCGGCAGCTCCCGCAGGCGGGCCTTCAACAACCCCACCCGCTCCCGCTGGGCCCGGATCCCTTCCTCGGTCGACTGGTCGGCGCGGAGGATTTCCTCTACCAGGGCTTCGCCGATCTGGGCGCTGAGGCGCCGCAGGAGCTCCTGGGCGTATTCCCGCTGCTTGTCCAGGCTGAGGCGCATCCCCAGGCCGAACTCCGCGTTATCCTCGAAGAGGGAGTTCGACCACGCCGGTCCGCGCCCCTCCCGGTTGTAGGTCCAGGGGGTGGTGGGCAGGTTGCCGCCGTAGATCGAAGAGCACCCCGTGGCGTTGGCGATCACCAGCCGGTCGCCGAACAGCCGGGTCAGCAGCGAGAGATACGGCGTCTCCCCGCATCCGGCGCAGGCGCCGGAGAACTCGAAGAGCGGCTCCAGCAGCTGCACATCCTTAACCTGGCCGACGTTCACCCGTAGCCGGTCCACCTCCGGGAGCTGGAGGAAGAACTCCCAGTTCTGGCGCTCGGTCTCCCGCAGGGGCGCCTGCGGCCGCATATTGATGGCCTTGCGGCTGACATCGGACTTATCCTTCGCCGGGCAAACCTCCACGCACAGCGAGCAGCCGGTGCAGTCCTCCGGCGCCACCTGGATGGTGTAGGCCATGTCCTTGAACTCCCGCCAGCGGGCAGGGGCGTGCTTGAAGGTGGGCGGTGCGTTCGCCAGGAGAGCCGGATCGTAAACCTTGGCCCGGATCACGGCATGCGGGCAGACCATCACGCACTTCCCGCACTGGATGCACAGGTCCGGCTCCCACACCGGGATCTCCTGGGCGATGTTGCGCTTCTCCCACTTCGTGGTGCCACTCGGCCAGGTCCCATCGGGCGGGAAGGCGCTCACCGGCAGGAGATCCCCCTCCCCCGCGAGGAGACGGGCGGTGACCCGCTGCACGAACTCCGGCGCCTCCGGCGGGACCGGTGGGCGGCGGTCGAAGGTGCTGGTGACGCGGCCGGGCACTTTCACCTCATGGAGGTGCTGTAAGGCGGCATCCACGGCGGCGAAGTTCTTCTCCACAACGGCCTCGCCCCGCTTCCCATAGGTCTTGACGATGGCCTCCTTGATCTTCGCCACCGCCTGATCGATCGGCAGGATGTTCGTAAGGGCGAAGAAGCAGGTCTGCAGGATGGTGTTGATCCGCGGCCCCAGCCCATGCTCCCGGGCGATCCGATAGGCGTCGATCACATAGAAGCGGAGGTTCTTCTCGAGGATCGCCTGCTGCACCGAGCGGGGGAGGTGATCCCAGACTTCCTCCGGCCCATAGGGGCTGTTCAGCAGGAAAACCGCGCCGGGCTCAGCGACCTGCAGCACATCCATCCGCTCCAGGAAGTGGAACTGATGGCAGGCCACGAAGTTAGCGCGGCGGATCAGGTAAGAGGAGCGAATCGGCCGCGGCCCGAATCGCAGGTGCGAGACCGTCACCGAGCCGGACTTCTTGGAGTCATACACGAAGTAGCCCTGGGCGTAGAAGTCGGTCTCGTCCCCGATGATCTTGATGGAGTTCTTGTTCGCGCTCACCGTTCCGTCGGCCCCCAGGCCGTAAAACACCGCCCGCACCGTGTCCGGGCTTTCGATGAAGAAGTCCGGGTCGAAATCCAGGCTGGTGTGGGTGACATCGTCATAGATCCCCACCGTGAAGTGGTTCTTCGGCCGGTCCTTCGCCAGCTCGTCGAAGACCGCTTTGACCATGGCCGGGGTGAACTCCTTGGAGGAGAGCCCGTAGCGCCCGCCGATGATGCGCGGCGTCGCCCGGAAGGGCGCGATGCCGGAGGCCATGGCCTCCGCGATGGCCGTCACGACATCCTGATAAAGGGGCTCCCCTGCGCTCCCTGGCTCCTTCGTGCGATCCAGGACGGCGATGGCCTTCACAGTGGGCGGAAGCGCCTGGATGAAGTGTTCCACCGAGAACGGTCGGTAGAGGCGGACCTTCACCACGCCCACCCGCTCGCCGCGGGCGCTCAGGTATTCGACGGTCTCATGGGCTATCTCGGCCCCTGAGCCCATGATCACGATCACCCGTTCAGCCTCCGGGTCCCCCACATAATCGAAGAGATGGTAAGGACGGCCCACCAGGCGGGCGAGACGGTTCATGGCGTTTTGCACGATGGTGGGGCATGCCAGATAGTAAGGGTTCGCCGCCTCCCGGGCCTGGAAATACGTGTCCGGGTTATGGGCCGTCCCCCGGATGAAAGGATGATCCGGCGAAAGCCCCCGGGCGCGGTGGGCGCGGATCCACTCCTCATCGATCATCGCCCGCAGATCCTCCGCCGTAAGCAGCTCAATCTTGTTGATCTCATGGGAGGTGCGGAAGCCATCGAAGAAGTGGAGGAAGGGGACCCGTGACTCCAGGGTGGCCGCGTGGGCAATGAGGGCCAGGTCCTGGGCCTCCTGGACGGAGCCGGAGGCCAGGATGGCGAACCCGGTTTGCCGGGCGGCCATCACGTCGCTGTGGTCACCGAAGATCGAGAGGGCGTGGGTCGCGATGGTGCGGGCGGCCACGTGGATCACCACGGGGGTGAGCTCCCCGGCGATCTTATACATATTCGGGATCATCAGGAGCAATCCCTGGGAGGCGGTGAAGGTGGTAGCCAGGGCGCCGGTCTGGATGGCGCCGTGGATCGCGCCCGCAGCGCCGCCCTCACTCTGCATCTCGATCACCTTCGGCACGGCCCCCCACAGGTTAGGGCGCCCCTTCGCCGCCCATTCATCCGCCAGCTCCCCCATTGGAGAAGAGGGGGTGATCGGGTAGATGGCGATCACCTCACTCAGCTGATAGGCCACATGGGCCGCGGCTTCGTTCCCATCCACTGTCACCATCGGTCGAGCCATCTTGAGCCTCCATCGGAACAGGCTGTGATCGGCTCCTCAGGAGCCGAGAACGTTCTCTTCGGCGCCCCGGAAGCCGGGGTTTTGAGGCCGGCAGGCCGTCTTCAGGGGTCCACCCCAAAACCTCCGACGCCCGGATTTTTGTCAAGACCAGTTTTTATTTCTACCAAGTATATACCTGAAGGGCTCCTGTTGAGGGTGCTAACCGTCAGACATTCGGGGTGCCTTTACTCAGATGGGCGGGGGTCACAGACACGGAAAGCGAGGGAACAATGGGGGTCGCTCATACCGGCCCCGCTCAGCCTCTATCTGGCAGACGAGGAAGGGTTTTGCGAGCGGGCAAGGCCGCTGAAGGCGACCCCTCGCCCGCATCCAGGCCGATTGTGCTGATCCTTATATCCCATCGAGGCAACGGGCACAAGGAGAACGGACTGAATCCCCAGCCGGCAAAGAAAGGGGCGCGCGAACAGCAAGTGGCGTTATGATGATCATGTGGCTATCACCTGAGCGTTTTTCAAGCCAGTGGAAGAGCTTCTCCTGTTGAATGCTCTCCCCTGACGGACCGCAGGATCCGCAGGGGAAGGCATTCAAGCTCATTGGGGATATAGTAATCAAAAGTGTGTGTATCCCAGCGCTCTGGAGGGGCCATGAAACGTGTCCTGCTTGGATGGGGCTTCGGCCTTCTGATCGCCCTGGGCGGGATCTGTAGCCGCAGCGGTCCGCCCCCGCCTGCCTCCCCAACTCGGACATCGGCGCCCCCTGCGGTTCGGACCCAAACGCCGCCTCCCCCAGCGCGCCCTATCTGGGAGGAGGCTTCGGAAACCATGCAGATCCTGCTTCGAACGGAGCTGCCCGTCCGGGATCTCCGGGATCTGGCGATTCGATATCACGGGCTGTCGCCGGAGACCCCCGAGACGGCCTGTCAGAGAGATGGGGCTCTTTCCATCGGCGCCCGGCGGACCTTCCTGGTTTCCAACGATGATACGAATGAAACATTTACTGTAACTGCTGTCCTGCGGGCGCAAACATCACACGTCTCCATGTGGGTGGAAGAGGGCCGCCCGGTAAGCCAGGCGGATCTGGAAGCGGCAGCGGAAACCTTCGAGCGGCGGATCTATCCCATCAACCGCTCCTTCTTTGGGAGCGAGTGGACGCCCGGAGTGGACTGTGATCCCCATCTGATCATCCTCCATGCGACTCGGATGGGAGGCGTGGCCGGTTATTACTCGAGCAAGGATGAGTTCCCCAAGGCCGTGCGACCGGATTCGAATGAGGCGGAGATGTTCTACATCAACCTGGATGCGATGTCAGTAAACTCAGAGTTTTACAATGGGGTGCTCGCTCACGAGTTCCAGCACATGATCCACTGGTATAACGATCGCAATGAGGAAACATGGCTCAATGAGGGGGCTTCGGAGCTGGCCGCCTTCCTCAGCGGCTATGATCCGGGCGGCTTTGAGTTCTCATTCCTCGCCGAGCCGGATACGCAGCTAAACACCTGGAGGACTTCGGAAGAAGGGAATGCGGAGCATTACGGAGCATCCCTGCTTTTTATGGCGTATTTCCTGGAGCGCTTCGGCGAGGAGGCCACCCGCCGCCTGGTGGCTCACCCGGAGAACGGGCTGACCGCAGTGGATCGCGTGCTGGAGGAGATCGGAGCGGATCTGGATGCGGATGCGTTTTTCCTGGAGTGGGCGAGCGCCAACTTCCTGGATCACCTGGATCTTTCCGGTGGCCCCCATTATCGTGACCTGGAGCTCCCAGAACCCGACCTGGCGGCCATGATCTACGATCCGCCTCAGGAGATCCGGGGAACGGTCTTTCCGTATGCCACGGATTACATCGAGCTTCCAGCCGGGGAGACACTGCGGCTGATCTTTCTGGGAACTCCCACGCTTCCTCTGGTAGACACGGTGCTCCTGGAAGGACACCGATTCTGGTATGCCGCTCGAGGGGATGATAGCAATCCCCGGTTGACCCGCGAGGTAGACCTGCGAGAGGTAAGCCGGGCAACCTTGCGCTACCGGATCTGGTATGATCTGGAGGAGGATTGGGACTACGCCTACATCAGCGTCTCGACCGATGGTGGGCGGCGCTGGACCCTGCTGCGCACCCCCTCAGGGACCGATTCGAACCCCAATCACAACAATCTGGGGTGGGGATACACGGGGGTAAGTGGCGGGATCGGAGGGCCACGCTGGATCACGGAGACGGTGGATCTCACGCCGTATGCCGGCCAGGTGATCCTCCTCCGGTTTGAGGTCGTGACCGATGACGCCGTGAATCGCCCGGGGGTCGCCCTGGATGCCATTGAGATCCCTGAGATCGGATTCCGGGACGGCGCAGAGGAGGACCTGGGGTGGCAGGCGGAAGGCTGGGCCCGGGTCACCCCCCGGGTTCCGGTCCGCTTCGCCCTTCAGGTCCTGCGGATCCGAAAGGATGGGGCCGCTCGGATCGAGCGGCTTCCCGTTGGGGAAGAGGCCACAGGGGAATGGATGCTGGAGGCTGGCCCGGATCGCCGTGTGGTCCTGGCGATCTCGGCCCTCGCCCGGTTCACCACCGAACCGGCGCCCTACACCCTGCGCATCGAGCGGCCGTGAGCTGTCGAACAGGGGCTTTTCCTGTTCG
>JAUQQB010000082.1 GCA_030550075.1 Chloroflexota bacterium
CTCAATCCCAGCTGCTGGTCCAGGGGGAAAAAGCCCGCTGTGACAGCGTTCACAGTAGTAGTACCCCCGCCGGATGTCCAGAGGGCCTACCCGACTCCCCACGGTCACCGGACTGCTCCCCTTGTATCGCATCTCCTTTCCGCAATGCGGACAGACGGGCCCGGGCACAGGCCGCGCCGCCACCTGTCGCTCCACCAGGAACTGGGCCAGCCGCTGCCCCACCCGTTGGCGAATCTTCAATACCACCTCCTCAATCTCCACCAGGGTCGGTGCAGAATGTTTCTCCTCCCACTCCAGCATCTCCTCCATCATCCCCTCAATTTCGGCCAACAACGCTTTCTTTATCCGTTCCCGTTCGCTTTCCATTGTCTCCTCCTGGAGCATTGGTTTGCCCCCCATTATCCCTCAACTCGCCATAAAACTGAAATGCACCTCGCTATCGCCTCCTCTTGACACGTGGGTCTTCGTGGGCCATAATCCTGCAAGGAAAGGGTGTCCGCAGTCGATTGCGTAAGTCCTAACCTGTAAAGGTGGTGGCGGTGATGGCGTCCATTTTTGACTTACTTGACGACGAACGAATCTGCGAAAGAATTCGCAAACGGTTACCTCGCTTGTTCGCTCTGGCGGAATTGGAAGCCTCAAGGGCAGGTAGGGTTGGCATGGAGGTTGGCACGCTAAGAGAGCAAATTCTCGTCGCCTTGCTCATTTACAAGTTCGGGGAGGAAAATCTGAGTCTGGACATCCCTATAACGATGTCCGAAGTGGATGTCATGGTTTTTGGTAGGCCTCTTTCCATCAAAACTGCAACAGCGAAACCAGGGGTTGTCCCTGCTGTTAAAGTTGTTTGGACTGTTGATTGGCAAAAAGCGCAAGATTTCGTGGAAGGGTATCGGCCAAAAAGTGACATGTTGCTGGTTATAGTGCGCTGGGAGTCAAAAGGAGGTCTCTATCTCGTGCCGCAAGATGCTCAAGAAGAAGTGTTTGACCGTTTAGGGCGTGAGAATTACTTGCACATACCTAAGCGGGGCACGAACCCGAGGGGTGTTGAAATATCTCGCAAAGCCGTTGCTCAATTGATTCGCCACCATCAGACCAAAGGGCTCGAAATAGAGTGGCATCGCAACATTGTCGCTTCGGGGGTTGAAAGAAGTTTGACTCCTTACAAACGATGGCTCTCCTACTGGCAGTCGGAGGAGGAGGTGTAATGAAATGAGGCGACGAGGTTCACGGACGAACACCTTTGGAAGCCCCGCTCGCATCTCCCACGACGCCACTCCCTTTTACAGTCGTCGGCTTTACGATGGCTTGCTCCAAGAGCCAGGGGTTCCATATCATGAGAACCCCTTGCCGTCCGAATGTATCAACCGCATATTTTGCAAAAGTTCTGAAAGCATGGAAGAACTACCCGATAGTTCCGTCCACCTTATGGTCACTTCGCCACCTTACAATGTCGGCAAGGAATACGATGACGACTTGACATTGGACGAGTATAGGGCCTTCATCAAACGAGTGATGTCGGAAGTGTATCGGGTGCTGGTTCCAGGTGGTCGGGCATGCATCAACATAGCGAATTTGGGTCGGCGTCCCTATTTGCCCATCCATGCCTTCATCATTCAAGACATGTTGGAGTTGGGCTTTCTCATGCGAGGCGAAATCATTTGGGACAAAGCATCCAGCGCAAGCCCATCCACAGCATGGGGAAGTTGGTGTTCGCCTCAAAATCCGACCCTTCGGGATACTCATGAATACATCCTCGTCTTTTGCAAACAAACTTTTAGTCGTTCCAACCCTTTTAACCGTCAACCGACGATAAGCCGTGACGAATTTTTGGAGTTCACAAAAAGCGTTTGGCGCTTTCCTGCTGAGCCAGCAACGAAAGTTAGGCATCCTGCTCCGTTTCCTGTGGAGTTGCCTTATCGGCTCATCCAACTTTACACGTTTGAAGGGGAGGTCGTCCTGGATCCGTTCATCGGTAGCGGAACGACCGCCATCGCCGCATTGAAAACTGGACGGGTTTTCGTCGGATATGAAATCCATCCCGACTATGTGGCTTTAGCCAACCAACGCATTGAAGCCTTTCTACCTCAGAAACCCCTTTTTGATTGGTGATGCGCATGAGAAAGAGGTGGGTTTTGCCGATGCCGATGGAGAACGATGACGAACAAATGTTGGTGGGGTTGAGACCAAGAACCCTTGACGAATACATCGGGCAGTGTGAAAAGGTTGCGCATCGCTATTGAGGCAGCAAAGCAGCGGGGTGAATCCCTTGAACACTTGCTTCTTTACGGTCCGCCAGGGCTTGGCAAAACGACTTTGACTCACATCATCGCAAATGAGATGGGCGTCGGCATTATCGCGACAACTGCCCTATCCCTTTCCCTTAAGTGGGCTGGTGATGTCATGGGTTGCTCGCTCAGCCTGAACGAGGCGAAGTCCTGTTCGTTGACGAAGTTCACAGGCCACCTCGGCATGTTGAGGAGTTCCTTTATCCAGTGCTTGAGATGTTTCGGATTGACTTCGGTTTGAGCAAAAGACCGGGGGCAAAACCTCATAGATTTGAGTTACCATCGTTTACCTTTATCGGCGCGAGCACAAAAGCGGGCAACCTTTCAAAAGGGAGCAACTAAACTTTGGTAGGACTTACTCAGTTGAGATGAGTTCATAAGTGGGCTGAGCCAGATCGGATCGGATGGCATCCCGAAGAATCGCTGTCTTTGTCTCATACCCACTCATCCTTGTCCGCCAACGATAAACCTCCAGCCTCCAAAAAGCCCTCGAGGAGCAAACGATGCTTGAGGAGCGCCACTCCTTGGCTTCCACAAGCATCGCCCGAAAGTGCTCGTTCTTGGTCGTTTGGGAAAGAGGCTTGTCATAAACCCGAAAATCGCAAGGGAGGAGGGTGTTCCCATCCGTCCAGAGCCAGGTCGAAAGGACAATGCCCTTCCCTCCCCTTCGGTGTTTGCCACTCCAAGGATACGTCACCCGTTCCATCCTTTGGGCGTAGGGCACATCTTCGGTGGTGTCATCCCAGACCCAAAGCCTCTTTCCTTGGTCCACGAACGCCTTGGCTTCCTGCCACAACGCCTTGATGTCGAAGGGCTGTCTTTTGAGCAGGCGGGTAAAGGCCTCGTGAGCGGGGGGATTAGGGCTTTCGGGTGGGCCTCGATCTGCCTCGGTGCAGGGGAAGGTCTTCGGGGCAGCGAGGGTGAAGGGGATGGAATCAAGGTCAGCCCACGGAGGTGGGTTCATCCGCTATCGCCTGAAAAGTGGGTTTTCAAGTGCCATAATTCTGCCAAAGAAGGGGGTTCGCCGTCAACTGCGCAAGTCCTATATGGTGAGGATCTGCTCATCTTCATGCAGGGCCTCAACCTGACCATAATGGGGAAAATAGAGCGAGCGTGTCTCATCATCGCACATCTCCACCATTCTCTCCGGTGAACAAGGGCTGTGCCTCCCCGAACATCCGCTGATATTCCTGTTCCAGGTCGTAGCCGAAGAAGGCATACAGGGCACAGGAGGCAGCGTTAGCGACTTGAGAGTGGCGAGCACGCACACCGCCATTGAAACTGAATTCCAAGTGGTATTGGTTCAGCCTAACCCCCACCTCATCAATGGCGTCCTTTAAGTCCTTGTCTTTGGGGATTCGCCAGTTCGGGCCATACCCGCTGTCATCAAAAGCACGTGCGGATTGACGCCGATCCTTTGGGCATTGCTGATATTCCACACATATTCGGCCACGTTGTACCTATGACCGTAGGCGTCCATCCGGGTGTGACGGGCCCACTGGGGATGATGCTTCTCCAGCGCCTGCTGTAGCATCCCAATCGCTCCCCACTCGCCCAACTCCAGACCCGCATCCACATCGTCGTAAACCGCATGGTCTATGGGATAGATCACCTGCTTGCTGCCGGACACCAGGCAACAAGGAGAGGCCCAGGGGAAGGGGGTGGGGGAGAGGATTGGAGTGAGCGGGGGGGGCGTGGCTGTGGGTGGAGAGGTGGAAGTGGCCGTGACCGTGGCCGTGGGGGAGGAGGTCGGCGTAGAAGGCGGCGTGGGCGTGGGCCCTGCCCGGCGAGCGGTGCGGGCCACCACCCCAACATCAGCCAGGGCAAGAGAAGCCTTCAGACGTTCAGAGCCGTAGGAGACATGCTCCCCTCAACCGCGTCTATTCTGCCTTATGAATCACATGGGAGGGCTGGGAAGATCGCTCCTGTCCGTTTCCGTGCTCTGGGAAGGCGCGGGCTCGAGCGGGCCGGGTTTCTCCTGCGACCGCTGCCAGCGTATCCAT
Source organism: Chloroflexota bacterium (assembly GCA_030550075.1). Lineage (GTDB taxonomy): Bacteria > Chloroflexota > Anaerolineae > Thermoflexales > Thermoflexaceae > Thermoflexus. The sequence continues at coordinate 4,289 of JAUQQB010000082.1, forward strand.
CCCCAGCGGATCAGGGCGGCCGGACCTCCCATCGCGAGGAACCCCCAGAGGCTGAAGACGATCGCTCCGACCGCCTGGGCGGTGAGCTGGCCGGGATCGGCCGGCTGGCCCCATCCAGGCACCCCAACCACGCCCAGGTTCGGGACGCCCAGAAAGGCCTCTCGACCCACCTCATTCCATCCCACCCCGGCGCGCCCATCCGCGAACAGCCCCACCCCCAACAGCCCCAGAATTCCAGCGATCCCATACAGCAGGGCCAGACTCTGGGGCGTGACGCCCCACCGGCGGAGACCATAGACCAGCACCGGCGTCCCCAGGCCGATCAGGACGCCCCATCCCCAGGCCTGCCACGGGCCGGTAAAGGGGGCGGCGCTCATCCCGGCAATCCACCCCGCCGCGATGGCCCGCAGGACCATCAGCAGGTCTACCTCGCGGGCGACCAGGCCCGTGTAGAGCCCGGCGCCAAGGGCAGCCCCGAGCGTCCCCAGCCATGCATTGCGGGCCCACTGTATAGAATCCAGGGCCGGCCGGGATCCCGCCAGCGGATCCGTCGTCAGCCAGATCAGCCACCCGATCCCGAGGAGCAGGCTTCCCCATGCGCCCAGCAGGGGGAGATGCACCGGCGGGAGGACCCGCTCCGGGCTGGGCTGGCGAGGGGACCAGGGGAGCAGGAGCCCGAGGAGCGCGCCGCCGGAGAGGGCGAATACAATCCCCGCCCCGGCGGGGTCCACCACGCCGTGACCCAGGTTCAGGGTAAGGCCCAGGCGGCTCAGCCAGCCGTTCCCCCAGACCCAGTGCATCCCCAATGGGAGCACCAGCCCGCCCAATCCGGCGCCTGTGAGGGCGGCTGCGGCGGGCGGCCACCCCTCCAGCCCAACGCCCAGGAGGACCGCCGCGGTCAGCACCGCGGGGGCATGGTGCAGCCATAGCGCGGCGATGGCCGGAGCGCCATCGCTCGAATGAAAGAAAAATCCGCTTAGCCCGATCAGGCTCCAGAGGGGTTGGGGATCCGCCCCCAAGGTATAAACCCGCCGCAGGGCCTGGAACTCCGGCCCTTCCACCCACAGGCCGATGCCGCCGAAGGCAAATCCGAACCCCGTAAGCCCCCACAGGGTCAGGGCACCGATCCCGGCGGCCAGTCCCCGCGTGAGGGCCCGGCGGGCTTCCTCCTCCGACATCCCCGCCCACAGCACGGCCATCCACCCGATGGGCCACAGCCAGCTCAGCCCGTCCATCGTCATTCCTCCACCACAGCTTCCACCTGCAGCGCCTGGAGGACCCGATCGATCGGGTTGATCAGGGTGGTGGTCTCCGAACCCGCGAAGAGCAGGCCGACCAGGCGGCCGTTCAGATCCAGGATCGCCGAGCCGGAGTCGCCCGGGGCGCTCATGGCCCCGGCCATCACCTGCCCCTGGAACGTCGCGATCCGCCCGTCGTAGTCCACGTTCGCGGTGACATCCACCTGAATGATCCGCCCGCGGGTATACTGCGTGGTTCGTCCGAACTTCTGGACCTCCATCCCCAGGGTAGGGATCGCCACGCCTTTGGGGATGCCGATCTGGAGGATGGCAGGGGTGATATCGTTCGGGTTGAGGGGGCGAGCGATCGCGGCGTCGACTTCGTTGAAGACCGTCTGCCTCCGGACTGCCTGCAGACGATGGGAGGAACCAATGAGGCGCAGCAGCTCGTTCAGCCAGCGCACGAAGAGCTCCGCCCATGGGCATGTGGCGGGCTCATCGCTGAACCGGATAGGGACGAACGTCACCAGCTCTGCGATCTCATCGGCCACGGTGCCGCCATCGACCGGGCCGGGCTGTCGGATTCGATCGCCCGGCCGCCCGCGGTTGATCGCCGCAAGGACATGGTTGTTGCTCAGGATGAAGATATCGCTCCCGCGGCGCACCACGCAGCCGAAGGTCCCCGCGGTCACCAGCGGATGGCCGATGGAGACGCCCGGCGGGGCCGGGCGGTATCGGCGGGTGGGATCCTGAAAGGCGCGAAAGCGCCCGGTTTCGATCACATCCGTCGGTATGCCATCCAGCGTGGGAGGGATGAGATCCGAGGGAGCCAGCTGCGCGGCCGGAAGTTTCCGTTCCACCGAGACCACCACGCTGAGGACATTTAGCGTCTGGCCTCCTTTCACTTTATAGCCAATACCGACGCCGACGACGTTGCGGCGGGTCAACAAGCGAGAAAGATGGGCTGCTTTTGCCTGAGTTAGGGGCTGCCATTCAGGTGTCATAGAATGGCTCCTGGAAAGAGATGGTTTGAGGCTGGGGAAGCCGCTCCAGCAGGCCTGGTTGCCGGTCGCCTCGTTAGCGCGGGGAGAGGTCCAGTTCCCCTTTCCGGCTTTCCTATCCCGGGAGAAGGCCCGATTCCCACAACGCGCTAAAAGCGCTCGAAGCCCGCTATATTCAACACAATGGCGATCCCCCCCGGATCTCCCCGGATCTGCTGCCGGGCTTCCCGCAGAAGGCGGAGGGCGGTCTCCACCTGCTCATCCTCTACGCCGATGAGTAGCGTGGTGCTGCCGCGGCGCAGGAAGCCTCCCGTGGAAGCCAGACGGGTCACCCGATAGCCCTGCGCGACCAGACGGTCGGAAGCCAGGATGGCTGCTTTCTCCGGCAACACGGCAAGGATCAGCTTCATACGCCCCCGGCCTCTCAGAGGGTTTCAAAGCGCTCGACGTCCAGGACGAAGATCGTAGCCCCGCCGACCTCGACTTCGATCATATGGGCCTGCAGAAGCCCGGTCGCCTCCACGGCCACCGGCAGATAACTGGTTCGAGTCCGGCAGCAACGCCGCAGGATCTCCACCACCTCCGGGACCTGAAAGTCCTCCACGCCGATCAGAAGGGTGGTGTTGCCCTGGCGCAGGAACCCCCCGGTGGAGGCGATGCGGGTCACGCGGTAGCCACGATCCACCAGCGTCTGAATGGTGGACGGGGCATCTTCGTCCTGGATAATGGCGAGGATCAACTTCATCAGGCCCGCTCCCGGATTGGGGTAAAGCATTTTACGCCCATTGTAACACAGCCCGCCTTCCTCTTCTGCGTAGATCAGAAGGGATAGCTAGGCCGGACGAGTCCCTCCCCAGCCTCCAGGAAGCCCCGCCACCGCATCTTTCCCTGACAGACGGAACGGGTATACTTTGGAGAAAACTCATCCAGGACGTTGTATATGCGCTGGGGACGTATAGGGGTTCTCATCACGCTAATTGTGGCGACGCCGCTGCTGGCCCGCCTCTATCTGTGGTTTCGAGGTGCCCCGCGGATTTACGAGCGGCCTGAAGAGGTTCCCGCGCAGCCCGTCGCCCTGATCCTGGGCGCTGGTCTGCGGGCTGACGGCTCCCCTACCGCCGTGCTGGCCGATCGGGTCCGGGCGGGCGTGGAGCTGTATCGCCTGGGGAAGGTGAAGGCCCTGCTCCTGAGCGGCGACGGGCGATCTTCCCCCTACTATAACGAGCCGGAAGCCATGCGGCGCCTGGCGCTGCGCCTCGGGGTCCCCGAACAGGCCCTCCGGGTCGACCCGGAGGGCCTGCGGACGCTGGAGTCGTGCCGGCGGGCGCGGGAGGTCTTCGGCTTCACCCGCGCCGTGGTGGTCACCCAGCGCTTCCATCTGGATCGAGCGCTATGGCTGTGCGATGCCGCGGGCATCGACGCGGTGGGTCTGGCCGCCGACCGCTCGCCCTATGGGCCTCGTCGGATCTGGTGGACGGCGCGGGAGATCCCGGCTTCCCTCAGCGCGCTGGCGGAAGGGCTTCTCCTGCGCCTCGGTCGTAAGGATAGCCGCTGATCCGCATCAGCTTGTCCCACCGGTGATAGGCCTCCACGAACCGGATGGTCCCGGAGCGGGAGCGCATCACGATCGAATGGGTCCGGGCGCCATCCCCGGTGTAGCGCACCCCTCGCAGGATCTCCCCATCGGTGATGCCGGTGGCGGCGAAGAAGATGTTATCCCCCCGGACCAGATCGTCAGCGGTGAGGATGCGCTGAAGGTCATAGCCCATTTCGATGGCGAAGCGACGCTCTTCCTCGTTCCGGGGCCACAGGCGGGCGTGGATTTCCCCGCCCAGGCATTTCAGGGCCGCGGCGGTGATCACCGCTTCCGGCGATCCACCGATCCCAGCCAGCACATCGATGCCGGAATCCGGGAAGGCCGTCATCAGCGCCGCGGAGACATCGCCGTCGGTGATCAGCTTGATGCGAGCGCCTGCCGCGCGGACCTCGCGGATCAGCTCCGCATGGCGGTCGCGTTCTAAGATCACCACGGTGAGGTCATCGACATCCTTCCCTTTGGCCCGTGCGATCCGCTGTAAGTTCTCGGCGATCGGCGCGTCCAGATCGATGACCTCGCGGGCTTCCGGGCCGACGGCCAGCTTGTTCATGTAGACGATCCGCCCCGGGCTGAACATGGTGCCCCGCTCGGAGAGGGCGACCACGGCGATCGCCCCGGGGCGGCCCAGGGCAAGCAATCGGGTGCCGTCGATGGGATCAACTGCGATATCCACCTGAGGCGGGCGGCCGTTCCCGATGCGCTCGCCGTTGTAGAGCATGGGGGCTTCATCCTTTTCCCCCTCGCCGATCACCACGACGCCATCCATATCGATGGAACGGAGCATCAGCCGCATGGCCTCCACCGCCGCGCGATCCGCCGCATTTCGATCCCCCCGGCCCATCCAGCGGCCCGCGGCGAGGGCGGCGGCCTCAGTCACCCGAACCAGCTCCAGGGCCAGGTTGCGATCCGGTTCCTGGGCCATCCCTGCCTCCCTGTTAAGAGTTCTTTATATCCGAAGCCTATCATAAAATCTCCTCATAGCCACCCGGGGCTTCTCGCCGAAATCCGAACGAGATCTCCACCGCAGCAGATCCCAGGCCGCCCTCTTCGCTCTCTCCTCGCACCATAAGGCGGCGTAACGGCGTAGGGAGGAGGGACGAAGTGATTTTTGTAGGAGTTACGCAGTTGGTTTTCTCCTGGGGGTTTTGGGGGAGTCGCGCGCCGAAGGCCGCGACT
>JAUQQB010000083.1 GCA_030550075.1 Chloroflexota bacterium
TGGCCTGCATCTCCTTTCGGTGCAGAGGACCGTGCGGGGAGGCAGGGGTTTTCCTCCATAAGCAGGATGATGGGGCGATCTGCTCTCAACTATTCTCAGCGATAAGCATCATTACGCTTGCGGATATCCTCGATTTGCAAGGTTTGCTCGTCCCAAGTCAGGTAAATTCGATATTCCCCAGCCCGATACGACAATAACTCCCCCCGATCATGACGGATCTTCGTCAGCGGCGGACGTTGAGCCGCCGCGAGCTGGCGAATTCGACGCATGACCTGTTCCCGATGTTTTGGATGTAGCTCGTCCAGGGCTCGCTGTGCACGTTCTGTAATCCGAAGAACCATCGGCATCCCACCACCCTTTCTAGGCATCCTATCCAGGCATCCCAATGGAATTAATGTCCTCGGGCGAGAGCTTCCCTAAACCTTCCGGCCAGACCTTTTTCTAACCTTATTTTATATCCTCATGGGAAGACTGACGAATTTATTAATCGCTGTTCCACATGATTTCCTGGACCTCCCAGGATGGGGAAAGAGGCTGTTTTTCGCTCTGGAGCCCTCCTGATCCTTTCAGAACCCGCTTGGATGTGAAGCGGGGATTGGGGGTGGGAAAGTGAATAGGGAAGCTCTGCCCGCTACCCCACCCGTTTTTCATGTTTTCATGAAAGCCCTGCAGTCCGGGCGATCGCCGCAAGTTGTTGATGGCAGATCTGAAGGATTTCAGCGATCCGTTGAAGATCCCGGGGCTCCGTGAAAAGCATTTCCCGGAGGGAGCCGATCGTTCGGGTCAGATCCGCGAAGGCCCGGGCGAGGGTTTCTTCCGTAGATGCCGATGGGGTGAACGTAGCGCGGGTGAAAACCGGAAGGGGCTGCTGGGCAGGGCCCATCCCCAGCGCTCCGCGCACCTCCCGGAGGATCTCCTGGAACACCGTCTCATCCTGCACGAAATTAGGGGTGGCGTCGATGACCAGGAAAGGGCCCTCGTAGGTGGAGAAAAAAGCCTCATAGGCCAATCGAAGGCGCTCGATATACGCTCGATCCATTCCCCGCTCGTAGGGTCGATCCCGCAGGGCGATGCGAGCCATCAGGGTATCTGTATCCGCTCGAAGGTAAAGGACCAGAGTGGGCTGAGGGGTTTTCTCGGCCAGTGCTTTGTGCAATTGCTCGTAAAGGGCCAGCTCATCTCCATCCAGGTTCAAATGGGCGAAGAGGCGATCCTTGGCGAACATGTAATCGCTGACCACCGGCTCATGCGCTAAGCGGGCGGCGAGCTCCTGGTGCTGGCGATACCGGCTCAGCAGGAAAAAAATCTGTGTGGGAAAGGCATAGCGGGCGCGATCCTGATAAAAGTGCGGCAGGAAGGGGTTCTCCTCGAACTGCTCCAGGACGGGACATGCGCCCAACGCAGGGGCCAGCATACGGGCCAGGGTGGTCTTGCCGACACCGATGACGCCCTCGATGGCCAGAAACCAATGGGTCATTGGCGCCTCCTCCGAAGGATAATGGAATCAGGACGGTTTAAAATCCATCATACCTTAGGATCCGTGGATTCGGGGATGCACCCACATAGATGGGAGTAACATCGTTGGGAGCTCGTCGTTTCGGTCGGTGACCGAGAGGAGAAGGGGGAGAGGGGCCATTCCTCTTCTCGATAAGCTCCTGTTGCCCAAGCCTTATCCGATGCTTCATGGGGAAGAGCCAAAAGAGATTTGGGGGCCCGGTGGCCCGCCCAGCTCCTAAAAGCCCTCAAGGGGAGAAATCTGTGATTTACTGAATATGGTTAACTCAAGTTGCCCCATCAATCTCCGGGGGGGCTTTTATTCCTCTTTGCAGCGCAGGGAGGGGACTTCACAGAGAGGCCAGGGAAGTAGGGTGGGGGGCTTCGCCGCTCGCCCCTAAAGCCCTCATTCTTCTTGCGGAGAAAGGTCGTGTGGGATTTGACGCTCTCGGATCGGTCGTTTCCCAGTTCTCCTCCCGAGGTGATCTTCGAGCGCGCCCGGCGAACCGGGATCCTTCGCCTGTTAATGCACGATGACAGCTTGCGTCCCATGCAGAAGCGTCCCCTGTGGCTGTGGAGAACGCATGATGCAAAGGACTGGCAGAGGGGATCGCAACGGGCGGAGGCACTGGATTACAGTCGTCGGCGCTTGCATGCGTTGCGCTTCGAGCGCCTGCGGGCGGGGATCCGCCTCACAGGGTGGGCCATCGCTCCAAGCCCCCCTTCTTTGGAGGATCCTTCCCTGATTCGACGGTATATATTGACAGCTGCGGCGGCGGCAACTTTCCTGGGAGCCCAGGGGCTGCTCTTGGAAGGGATGGATCCATGGGGGATAGAGGAGGCTATGAATTGGATCCGGCATCTCCTCCCGGCGCTTGGAGGCCTCCACCTCACCTTGTGGGTTCGGCTTTCGGAAAGCAGCCTTCTGCTCCTCGAGGTGCTGCATCAATTCACGGGGGCGATCCGGCCATGGATCGCCCTGGACCTCGAGGGCGCGCCTCCAAACGATTTCCCTTCATGGTGGCCCGTTGTCGCGCCTTCAACGTCCATGGTGCTCGTTCGCTACGCGCCGGACCTTTTGGAATGGTGGGATCGGGAGGGTCGTTCGATGTTGGAGCGGACCGGATTCTCCGGGGAGCTAGTGGTGACCTTCCCCGAGAACCTGGGGAACGAAGGGGAGATCTGGAGGTCCTGGGCACAGGCCCATGGGTTGTTATTGGCCTGAAAGACCGGGAAGAGAAGGAGGACAGCCAGCGGCTCATTTTCAGCCTCCACCAGCAGGTCATGCGTAAGCGGCCTGCGGATGGCGACCTCCCCGATCTCCGGGTCCAGCCCGGCAGCTCAGATGAGGGCATCGCGGGGGAGGACATCCATGGACGAAGAGAGCGGCGCGGCAAACGCCCACAGAATCCGCTGCCTATGAGGGCCAGCTTCTTCCCAAACGTGGCTGAACTAGGAGTCGGCTCAGGTGGTAGGTTTCCTCCCCTGCTATAGCACCCGTGCTCCCGTTCGCCGGGCAATGATCTCCAGGGCTTGGAAGGCAAGATCCCGAGTGAATGGATCGATCTGAGGATCGAAAGCGATGGCTCGTAGCGAAGCCAGAGCTTCCTGGTCTCCAATGTGGGCCAGGGTTAGGATCGCTGCCCGGCGCACGCCCTCGTTGCCTCGTTCCAGGGCTTGATAAAGACTGTGGATCGCTGAGGATCGCTCTCCAATGGCTTCGCCTGCCTGAACAGCCCACTCGATCAACCATCCCTGCTGTTCTACAATAACCGGGCGGAGATCAAGCGCTGGAGGCTGGCGGTTCTTCTCCCAAAGCGTCAGCGCATCCTGGGCAGCCGACCGCACCAGCCATTCCGGATCCTCACGGACGATCGTTTCTAGGCGGGCCTTCGCCCATTCCTCCGGGATCAAAGCCAGCGCGAACGCTGCTGCCCGGCGAGTCCGCCAATCCGCTTCCTCGGTCGCTTCTTGAAGCAATTGAGGCCCCTCCGGATAGGTCCGCAAAGCCTCGGCTGCCAGGCGACGGAGAGGCTCCTCCGCTTCCAGGAGAAGGAGAACCAGCCGTTGCATAGCCGCCTCCGTGCGATGATCACCGAGAGCAGTGATGACGGCACGGCGGATTTCAGGCTCAGGATTCGTCAGCGCCTGTTCCAGGAAGGGAAGGTCACTTTCCTGCCCTAGCCAGCCCAGGCCCCGGATGGCAGCGATACGGATTTCGGGATCCGGATGGCGAAGAGCCTTATGGAAAAGAACAGGCACGCCACGATCCCGGGTGGCTACCAGGGCTTCCACCAGCCGCAGACGGAGAGCCATCGGCAATCCGGGTTTCAGGAACGCTCGACCCAGGGCGGCCATCCCCTGGGGACGCCATGGAGCCTGGGGGGAGGCTACAGCGATCCATTGTGCCATGCGCAACAACCGCGTATGGAAGGCATCGTCGGGTTCCATGAGGGCACGATCGATAATACCGGACATTGGACCGAGGGCTGCATAGAAGGTGAAAACGTCCGCCCATCGAGGATCATCCAGATAAGGCATCATGGTGGTGTTATCGCCGGACTGGGCCAGCGCCCAGGCAGCCAGGTACGCCTGAAGCAAGGGGTGACGGAAATGCCCTCGCTGCTCATCAATCGGCATAATCGGCCGTCCGGGAGCGGTCAGGGCCTCAATCGCCTGATCCAGATTCCGGCGTCCAGCCGGCGGGGCCAGTTCGGGGATCGAGCGGATCAGGACCTGCTCCAAGTCTTCCAACGTGATGATGCATCGTTCCTCATTGAACAGCTGGAGGGCCAGCTGGCCCAGGATCAGGCGGGCAGTGGGTGGGGTCAGTACCGTCTTGCCAGCGATCCCCTGAAGCATTCGGTCCAGGATCGCATCATAAAGCTCTGACCCTCCCGGGCGACCCTGTCTCAGCACCACTGCAGCGGCCACATCAGCGGGACGCAGGCGGACTGGCCGCGGCGCTTCCCACGTCTTCAGATCTTCCTCCAACTCCGATACGGGTGTTCCGCTGATTTGCGCCCAGCGCTCTGTGAACAACCGCACGGCACCTTCAGACCACGGGGTGAGTGCGAGGGGAAGGAACCCCAGCTCTTCCACCAGATGGGTCGCGATCTGATCTCCTGCGAGCACGATGAGGGTGTCCGGATAACTCTCCAGCAGCCGCCTTAACCAGCGCAGGATCTCCGATCGACGCGCTGGGGGGACTTCTTCCAGTTCATCCAGGAGCAACAAAGCGGCGCCATCCTGGAGCGCGGCGCGGATCATGCCATCCAGGCGAGCTCGCAGGATCAGGGGGACCATCCCGCTCAGCGCCTCCACGAGGGCAGCCTCGGGCGGGGCCATAGGATCGGGGGCGAGCAGGGGCAGGCGGATATAAAGAGGGAGAAGAGAAATCCGATTCTTCCACTTTAGGTGTCCAGCAAGGGCCTCGCGGATCAACCAGCAGAGGGCACCCGTGCAGCCGCTCCCAGGCGGCCCATAGAGGAACAGCCGTGAGGCGGCCCGGACCATCTGACCCAGGGGCAGTCCAGGCCCCGATGGAAGCTCCTGCACCTGGGTGCTTGGGTAGGGCAGGGGAGGACTCAGCAAGGGCTCGATCAAACATTGGACGAGGCGTGGATCCAGCGCGGACCAGGCGATCCAGTTTGGGAGCTGCTCCACCAACCAGTGTCGATACTGCGTCTCGGCCGATAGGCGGAGACGCTGGCGGCCCTGACTTAGGCGTCCCTTCGCTCCCTCGTAGAGTCGTCTAAGGGGACGCCGGCTCCGGTAAAGCAAGCCAGCGCCCAGCGAGGCGAGAGCAGCTCCGATGAGAGCGGAAAGCGGATCAAAGCGCCACGATCCTGGGAAACCCACGAATGCTCCTCCATCGATTTCAACAGGTCTGTCCTCTGGAGGCTGGGAAGAGGCTCTGGAGGGCCCCTATCATGACCATACGTTTTTATGCGTGGGGCGGCTTGCCGAAGTGCGCCGCCCCACGCATAACCCTTCTTCCTTGCTTGCTCGGTTTTGGCGGCGTCGACTCACTCATGGACCCCGAGCTCGCCAGGACCAATTAGCCGGTAGCCGATTCCCCGTTCCGTTCGGATGAAGAGCGGGTGATTCGGATCCGGCTCGATCTTCTGGCGGAGATACCAGATGTAAAGCTTCAGATAGCCCCGATCCTGAATATGCTCCTCCCCCCACACCTCGCGCAGTAGAAAATCATGGGTAAGCGGACGGCCCGCGAAGCGGGCCAGGGTGGAGAGGAGCCTGAACTCTGTCGGGGTCAGCTCAACCGGGCGCCCATCCACCCGGACCTCCTGGGTGATCAAGTTCACATGAAGGCGTCCGTTATCATAGACGCCGCGCGAGGCCGTGGATTCATAGCGCCGCAGGACCGTCTGAACGCGAGCGATGAGTTGTCGAGGGCCGAAGGGCTTTGTGAGGTAATCATCCGCGCCGCTCTCCAGGCCCCGCACAATATCCGATTCCGTCCCCAGGGCGCTGATGATGATCACCGGAGTGTCCCCGGTCGAACGGATCGTTTTAAGGACCTCCCACCCGTCCATGCCGGGCAACATCAAATCGAGGAGGACCAGGTCGGGGTTCTGAGAGCGCAGGAGGTCCAGGCCTTCCTGGCCGCTATAAGCAACGGAGACCTGATACGCATTTTGCTCCAGTTGCCATGCCAGGAAGCGAGCCAGCTCCGCATCATCCTCAATGATCAAGATCTTCTTGGCGTTCAAGTCCACTTCCCTCGCTGAGAATTCCAGACATTTGTTACATAACAGCTCTTCGTCCACTGATTCGGAATCAATTGATTTCGAGCTGAGGAGCGCTTCGGCTTCACATAGCCAAAAGGGCCAATGCAGCCTGGCACCACCAAATCAGTAAGATCTAGCTATCTTTTTATCATAAGACCCGAGAGAAGAAAAATGGGATTGAAGCGCCTGCCCGGCACTTGCGAGATCCCCCAGCGCTCAGACATCTCTCTTACCCAACATAGAGATAGGAAAAACCAAGGACGGCGGGGCAGGAAGCTCCCGCCGCGTGCCCTGCCATTCTCAGTCCCAGAATCTGATGGGCTTTACTCCGAAACTGCTTATTCCCAGCGGCGAAGATCTACCAGACGAGGGCTTTCAGGGGGCAACTCTTCAGAAGGGATGAAGATCACTTCGGCCTGAAAGCGCAAACCTTCGCGGATTGCCTCCTGAAGGCGGGCACGCATTGCTTCCTTATCCACCGGGCTTTCCCGTAGAACAACGCGAAATGTAAGACGATCGACATGCGCCTCGCGATCCACGACAGCCTGGTAAGCCTGGACTTCAGGGAAGCGAGCGAAAACGGCTTCCATCTGACGGGGGTGGAGGAACATTCCTCGCACCTTAACGGCCTCGCCGACTCGCCCCAGAATCCCCATCAGGCGCGGCGTGGGTCGGCCGCAAGGGCACGGCTCAGGGATCCATCGGGAGAGATCTCCAGTTCCAAACCGGATCAGCGCATAGGCTGGATGGAAGAGGGTCACCACAATTTCCCCGATCTCGCTGGGCGGCACGGGCTCCCCGGTCTGGGGGTCGCAAAGCTCCACGTAAGCGTCCTCTGGAACATGGAGCCCATTCTCGTGCTCGCATTCGTAGCCCAGGCATCCGCACTCAGCGGTGCCATAGCCCTGACGCACCGTCAACCCGAAACGCCGCAAATCCTGGCGCAGGGAAGGGGGAAGGGGCTCCGCAGTAACGAAAGCCTTACGCAAATGCAGGTCGCGCTGAGGATCCCAGCCTGCCGTCTGGGCGCGTTCCAGCAGATTATAGAGATAACTGGGTAATCCGATGTAGGCCGTGATGCGAAGGGCGCGAAGGGCCTGGAGTTGAAGCTCTTGCTGGCCGATGCCGCCGGGAATGGCCGGACAGCCCATGACCTTGAGGGCTTCCTCAAACATAGCGCCGGCGGGGGTCAGGTGATAAGAGAAGGCGATCAGGACGCGGTCACCGGGTTCAAAGCCTGCAGCCCGTAGCGCGGGAGCCCAGCGCCAGGGATCCGGGATGTCCGGCTCCGGTTCATAAAGGGGGCCCGGGGATTGAAAGATCCGGCGTAGATCCTCCATTGGAACCATTAACATCCCCCCAAAGGGGGGATCAGCCTGCTGGTGCTGGAGGAGATCATCTTTGCGCAGCACGGGCAATCGGGATAGATCAACCGGGGTTTGGAGATCGCGGAGACGCAAGCCTGCCGCTTCCACGCGGGCGCGGAATCCGGAGGCAGTGCGATAAGCGCGCCGAATGGCCTTGCGGATGCGAGGGAACTGTTGCTCCCGATAGGTCATCAGAACGTCCATAGATCTCCCTCCTGATGAGGGAAAGCCGGTTCGCTTCAATTTTCATTGAATTGAGTGCCTTTTTGATGGAGGCTTCCAAGGCTGGGCCGAGCGCCGTCAGCCCCCGGTCCAGCCCGGAGAACCTCCGCTCGCACCATTGGTTTAAGAGTTAGGGAGTTTGAAATCTATACGAAGCGATGGAAGGGCCCTACTCCCCAAAGCCCCATTGAAGAAACCAACTTTCAGGAAGATAAGGGCAGCGGCATCCTCGCCGCTGCCCTCGTCTTTTTCAATGGCATTCAAGCGGCCCATGAAGGAGGTGAGGATTCGGTATCTTACTTGTGGAACTCCCCTTCGAAGGTCACCACCCGCTCGCCGGCCGGGGTCCGGAAGGTCGCGGTTCCTTCTGTTGCGCGAATCCCGAATGCGTAGTCCCCGATACCTTTCCACCAGGCCTCAACCACCGCGCCCGGGGTGAGGCCCATCTCCTTTAGCTTATGCCCTGAGGTCACTGCAAGGTTGGTGGTAACGATGCGTGAGGAAAGGAAGAAAGTCACCCGGAGCTCATTGGTGGTCCGGGGCGGGATGCTCATATCCTCATCCACAAGAGGGGCATGGACGGCGAAATAAGCGCTCTGTCCCTCTTTCTTTGCCTCCAGTTGAGCGGTGAACTTGAGCTGATCCAGCGTGACAGTCATGTCGTTGGGGTTCTCAATCTTAAAGATATATGCCAGGCCCAGGGGGAGATCTGGAGCCGGTGGGGGAGGGGCTGGAGTAGGCGTCGGCGTGCCTGCAGGGGGCGGAGTCGGCGTGGGGATTGGGGTAGGCCATGCGTAGTAAGCGACCACCTCCACCCGGGCCAAGGTGATTTTAGGATCCTGAACTTGAGCAGTTCCAACTGGACGACATGCCGTGGCGATTCCGATGATCATCAGCAGACCGAGCCATCGATATATTCTTTGCATGGCAGCCTCCTTTGACTCGATTCTCCTGATAAAGGCAATCTTCCCGAAGCCCTAAAGCTTCCCCGCTTCAGGTCAGCCAGCGCTTTCGACGTTTATACCACTTGGCCTCGCGGAATCGCTTGTGGGTCCCCAGCTCGGTCAGACCCAGATAGAATTCCTTAATATCCGGGTTGTCCCGGAGAACAGCTGCGGGTCCTTCCATGACCACGCGGCCGTTCTCCAGGACATAGGCGTGCTGGGCGATCTCCAGGGCCAGCCTGGCGTTCTGTTCCACCAGCAGGATGGCGATGCCCTGCTCCTGATTAAGTCGGGTGATGATCTCCATGATCTCCCGTACGATCAAAGGGGCCAGGCCCAGGGAGGGTTCATCCAGAAGCATCAGCCGGGGATGGGTCATCAAGGCCCGGCCGATGGCCAGCATCTGTTGCTCGCCTCCACTGCAGAACC
>JAUQQB010000084.1 GCA_030550075.1 Chloroflexota bacterium
AGGGATCATCGCGGCGCTCGGTTTAGATATTTCCGCAGGGCGGCGTCGGGAAAGGCCGCCGGAAGGCGGCCCGTCCGAGACGCCGCCCTGCGGGCAGGCGGACGCCTGCCCCGATCGGGATCCCGGCGGACGCCGGCGATCCCGAACCCCGGCGGAGCCGGGGGGCTATTCGGCCTCGATGACCACCACCCAGAACTCAATGGTGGCTCCTTCGGGCAGCCGCGTGGCCCCCGCGGGCAGTCGCGGGCCGCGATACTGGGCCACCAGGATGATGTCCCCGGGCCTGGCCGTGACGGTGGGACGGGCCTTTGCTCGCTCCGCCCAGGCGTCGGCGCGATCCGGCAGCCCCATCAGCAGGGCTGCCAGGCGCGCGATGTCCTCATGCCCGAAGGCGTCCATCCCATCATGGCCTCCCGCCCGGACCATGGCGCCCGCCTCCTCCGGACCGATGGTCCGGGCGCGAATCCGGTAGCTGCCCGATTCGAGCATGTTCAGCGAAAAGGCGTTGGTGACGATCAGCATCTCGCCCCCTTCACAAATAAGCTCCGCACACGTCGCAAAACCACGCCTTTGCCTCCCGCACCCTCGGATCGGCGCGGGGGATCTCGATCCATCCGCGCTCCCGCGCCGCCCGAGCCGTCTCCGGCTCGGCGGCGCAGTCGTCGCAGAGGGAGATCACGCGCTGCGACCTGGGATCAACCCAATAGCGACTCATGGCCTGCCTCCGGAATGCGATCTCAGGAGATCCACCCCGGACGCCGACGGCCAGACCGGAGTGGACCAGGCCTCCCACGGGAAATCCGGGGGCGTCTCAATCAGCCCCCGGTCCCGTAGCGCCTCCAGGGGACGGTTCCCGAACTCCTGCCTCAAAAAGCGAAGACAGGATTCCGGGAAGCGGGCGATGTAGATCAGGAGCTTCGCCTCGATGCCCGCGAGCCCGCTCCGCCGCCACATCCCGGGGCGATATTCGACCTCCAGCGCCGGATCGGGCGGGATGAAGCGGAAGGCCATGATGGCCTGGCCCCGCCGAAGGGCGAATTCGCCCGCCGGGGACAGGCGCCCTTCCCCATCGATGAGCCCCCCATGCCGGAGGGCCCATCGCATGGTCGGATGGGCGCCCGGATCGCGAAGGGCCTCCAGATGCTGGGGCCGGAGGCCGGTGTATTGCCACAGGATATGGGCCTCCGCCCTCATGCCGGGACCTCCTGGGGGATTTCGGGGACCAGACGTGCCTTGTCGCCGTCCCGCTCCCAGCGCCAGAGGCCTTCCGGGCTGGTGCGGATCCGGATGCGATCCGTCCCCGCGAATACGCCCGGGCGAGCCTCCACCCCATAGGGGGCCAGAGCCTGGCGAAGAATTTGCCCCGCTGTCTCCATTAAGGCGTGGAAGTGCCTGGCGCGATCCGGGTTGTTTCGGAGCTCAAAATCGAATTCCGAACCGAGGAGAAAGCGGGCGATGTGGATTTCGTCCCTTGAGAGGAAGGCTACGTCCGCCCAGAAGCGGACGAGAGGGGGGTTGCTCCTGGGGACCTCCAGGTGGTACGTCTGCACGCGCACCGTTCTCGGGCGCGCGGCTTCGAGTTCCTTAAGGAAATCTTCCCAGGTCAGGTAGCCGATGATGTGCTTGCCCATGTCCATCCCCCTGGTAGAATGTTCATGGATCGCCGTGGGGGTGTCCCCCTGGCCTCGGCGATCCATCGGCCCCGGCGATGGAGCCGCCGGGGCCTTTGTGTTTGCGGGATCTGACCGAATTATAAGGGATTGATTCACGATTGTCAAGTGGTGAATCAATCATAGCAAAAGAAAAAGCCCCGCCGCTTGGCGGGGCTTTTTTGTGATCCGTGGGATCAGCCCAGAAGCCCGCGCATCTTCAGAATCCTCCGCATGCTCCTTCCCTTAAAGCGCCCGTGTTGCTCTCGAATTTCGTGGTAAATCTCCGCAAGCTCCTGCACGGCCCGAGCGCTCACCCGATATTCCTTCCCCACTCGCCCTCGGAGCTCAAGAATTCCGATTCGAATCCAGCGCGACAACAATGGCTGAGGGATCCCATAACGCCTGGATGCTTCTCGAAGCGATATCTCCTCATCGGGCTCCGCGCCGCTCATGCGCCGGATCGTTTTCATCTCTTCAAGATCCACCAGCATTTCTCCTCTCGCTGTGAAGAGCTTTGCCTTGATTTTACCCGATTTGGCATATCGGATCAACGTCCGGGGCTTGATGCCCAGACGCTTGGTGGCTTCCTCCAGGGTGAGGAGAGGGGTAACCACAGACATCGGTTCGCTCCTTTTGTCAAAACGCCCCGGGCCTTTTGAACCCACAACCCACAACCCGGGGCGTTTTCGTGTCGATGGCGAGGGTGGGACTCGAACCCACAACCCGCCGATTATGAGCCAAGAGGGGAGCGATACAGCCCCACCATCGCCTCCGTCTCCACATACCGGATGTAGACCTCCAGGATCCGGTAGTCGCTCCACCCGCCCCATTCCTTAACGGCCTTCAGCGGCACCCCCATCTCCACCAGTCGCGTGGCCCACCCTCTCCGGAAGGCATGCGGGCTGAGGGTTTCCATCCCTGCCGCCGCGCACAGCCGCCGCAACATGGTCTTGAGCCCGTGGCGGTTGAGGCCGAACAGGGTCCGCAGATGACCCGGGCGGACTTCCAGCCACGCCCGCAGCCGCCGCGCCGTCTCCTCCCCGAAGGGCGCGGTCCGCTCCCGGTTCCCCTTCCCCACCACCCGCGCGATCCGCCGCCGCAGATCCACGTCCTCCGGCCGCAGGGCGCACAGCTCGGAGGCCCGCAGGCCCGACTCGAACAGCATCGCCACCACCGCCGCGTTACGGCGCCCGCGAGGCGAGTCCTCGCAGGCGGCCAGCAGGCGGCGGACGTCCTCCGCCCGGGCCACCGCCTGACGGCGCCACGGACGGGCGGGGAGCCGCAGCCGCCGGGCGGGGTTGTCCTCGCGCCAGCCCATCCGGACGCAGAACGCGAAGAAGCTGCGCAGGGCGATGACATAGAGGCGGCGGGTGGCCGGGGCGATCTTCATCCCCGCCAGGAACCGGCGCAGATCGCGCTCGCTCACCTCCCGGAGCTCCACGTCCCCAACGGCCCGGATCAGGCGGCGGACGGCATAGGCGTAGATCTCCGCCGTGCGCGGGGATCCCGCAAGGCGCACATCGGCCTCGAACTCGATGAGCGCTTCCGACAGCCGCATGAGGAAAGCCTCCATGGGCGTGATGACACACGCCCATGGGATAGCGGACATCCATCCCCATGCTCTCACGGCATGGGGAGAAATCGGAGAGGAAAAGCCGATTTGCGCTCAGAGGACTTCGGCTTCGCGATGGCGGAAGTCCAGGCGCAGGGCCAGGAGCTTTCCGTCATCGGCCCGCGCCAGGGCGAGGACAAAGGGGCCATCGGGGAGCAGAAGGAGGAGCTCCCCGATGAGGGGAGGCAGAGGAGGACGGAGGGCGAAGCGGAGCTCGCGGTCCTCCAGGATCAGGGCCAGGCCGTCCAGGAAGGCGAAGAGCATTGGGGGATCCCGAAAAGGACGGGTTCATGAAGATGATAGCCATTCCGGCCCCTGAAGCCTCAGGTCTTCTCCAGCCACCGCGGACCGGATGATGGCCCTGATGAGCGAAGTGAGGGCGCCGGACCGCCCCGGCCCGAAGGACCATGGGGGCGCCGCACCCGAGACAGGTGTAGCGCTCGCCTTTATCCCGTTCCTCGGCCCATCGCAACCGGCCCCGGGAATCCAGGGCCACCGGATACTGAATCTCCATGCGGAAATCCCCGGGTTGATCGGATGGCTATGCAAACATCTTTTTCCTCATGCCCCCCTCTTCACTCCTCGCATCCGATCCCATCCCGGCCTCCATCGGTTCGATGAGGACCCGCCGGGAAGTTCCGGCAGGGGATCTCTCCACCATCCGGATCCGGCAGGGGCGGGAGATACGGACGGAGGTTATATACAGTATATAATTTTGCGCAATGTAGAAAATTATATACTGTATATAACCCAACGATCGAAGGAGGCCTTATGCCCCGGAATTCGGAGAAGCCCCGAAGGATCCATACGGTATATCTTCCGCTCCGACTCACAGAGGCCGAAGCGGAGCAGATCCGCGTTGTTCGCATCTATGGGGCCCAGTGGCGCCATATTGTCCTGGCTGGCGCATGGCTGTTGCGCGGCATCGTGGAGGGACGACTGGATCGTTTTCTGCAGGACCCGGCTGTTCGGGAAGAACTGTCCGCGCTGGCCCCGCCGCTCATCGCTCTGGCCTGGGCGGCTCGCCAGAGCCTTTCGAAGCAGGATAAATCAGGCCGATGATCAGCCAGGTTTTATAGCGCCATGTGGTTCCGACCACGAAATGCAGATCCTTCCGCGCCAGCTCTTCAAGCTTCTGGCGCGTTTTGGCCTCGGCTTCTCGTTCGCCGGATTGCTGGCGGATCTTCCGATACAGCTCCTGAATTTCCCAGTCGATGCACATCTGCTCATGCCATTTGCATCCCTTATAGTCGCAGCGGTACCGGTATCCAATCCACGGCAGGGTGGGATCGGGCCGCAGCGAGCGACTCAACTGCTCCAGCTCCGACACCATATCCGGAAGCAACAGCTGAATATAACTCATAAAGCCCAGCTCGTCCGGATCATGAATGCGATCGCGGGGCTGAATCAGAGGCTCGCAGTCCAGAGGCCGGATGATCCCCAGGCTCCTCGGGATTTTATCGTGCACCAGAGAACCGTCATCTAAATGCCGCCGAACAACCTCCATGCGCCGGCTCCACCACGGATCTCCCCTCTCAATTTCAATACGGTCCACGATTCGAATCTGCTCCGGTTCGAGGATGCGGCGGCTTTCGGGACGGCTGTCGTGATTCGCGGGGACTGTGCGAACTTCTATTACATCCCACTTGCTGAACCTTAAGGGATTTTTCCCGAAGAAAAGCGCCCATGGGACGGGGTAAAGCCGACGCCACTCCTCTCCATGGCTCAAGCTCAGCCCGGCCACGCAGACCAGGCTGCCGTATTTCTGACTGAATTCGGGATAGGTTTTGGCCAGGACCAGCACCCGCTCCGTTTCGAATCCGGTGCCATTCATAAGCTTCCTCCTGGCGTTTAGATGTTATAGGCCTTCAATCCTTTCCGGACGAGGGCCTCAGCAATCCGATGGCGGTGACAGGCGGTGGGATCGCGCTCCACGCACAGGAAGGCGATAGGCCATTGCTCGGCCCGAATGGATTCCCACCGCTCCTCCAGGACCGGAAGCACCTCCCGGTCATACCATTCCCACAAGGATTCCAGAGAGCCCTGCTGGGCCGCCTCCTCTCGTTGATCCCGCGGGATCCCCAGCTCTGGAAGATGCCGATAGGCGATTCCGGCTTTCCGCAGACCCTGGGCCAGGTTCTCCTTGCTGAACTCCGGCCGATAGGGGCTGATCGGATGACTGCGCACGTCGATCACGGTCCGCACGCCGAATCGCTGCAGGGCCATAAGCAGCGCTTCCCAGGATCGGCCTTCATACCCGATGAGGAAGAAATCCGCCCGGACGCCCAGGCCGCGCTCCAGATTCCAGGCCATCCAGTTGATGAACTGGACATGCTCCGGCGCCCGCGGCAACTCCACAGGCCGGAAAGCGGAAACCTCCGGCTTCCCGGCGGGAGGCGGCGCGGCGGATGGGGCCTCACGGATTAAAGGCTCGGGAGAGCCCGCCAGGAGCTCGTGGATTACATCTCCGGGCTCCTTGCCGGTCTGCCTGGCGATCTCCTCCAGTCTGCGAGCCGTGTCGGCGGGTAGGGAGAGCTCCCGCTCCACACGGGCAAAGGCCATGGCGCGGATTTCGGAAAGCGGCTTGTCCGGATACATCTTGACGTAGTCCAGCAGCCGGGTGGCCTCCTCGCGGGAAAGCGGGGCGATTTCCCGAGCCAGCTCTTCATACTTGCGCTCCCGCTCGTTGGGCGGCAGGCGATCTCGAATGGCCATCATCACCTGGCCAAGCAGAACAGCGTGACCGTAGGGAAGGCTTTCCCTGCGCTGGCGCTCCTCATTCGGACGGCCATGCGCAGCGGCCACCTCGATTCCGGATCGCCTGAGGCTCCGCACGGCTTCATAAGCCGCGTAGTCGTCAGCGATCCGCTGAGATCGAACCCCCAGGGCTCGGGCGATGGCAGCATAAGAGCTGTAGGCGCTCGGATTCATTTCCTTCAGACGCTCGTAAACGCGAATGCGCTCCTCGAGGTCAAGATCCCCTCGCTGCAGGTTCTCGGTGGCGGAGATGATCAGGGCCTCTTCATCCGACAGCTCACGGATCACCACCGGCACTTTGCGAAGGCCTGCCCGTCGGGCCGCCTCCAGCCGACGGCTTCCGGCGATCACCTCGAACCCTTTTCCGCGGGGAGCCGGGCGAACCAGTAGCGGCTCCAGAATTCCGTTCCGGCGAACGGACTCCACCAGCTCTGTCAGGTCCCCGGGATGGCGCCGCGCGTTCAGCGGGCTGGGCTTCAGACGAGCAAGCTCCAGCTCAGCATAGCGGATCGAGGCGATTTTCTTCATGGCAGCCTCCATCGGATGCCCCTGGTGGTCTTCTCCCGGATCAGGCCCAGATCCTGCTCGAGACGACGGACCCATCGATTGTTGGGAAACTTCTGGGGCAGGGCGGCCCGCTTCCGGATCTCTTTCCATTCCAGTGGCTCGCCGGCCGCCCGCAAGGTTTCCTCGACGCGGGATCGGAATTCCTCGTAGGACATCAGGGGAGATCGAGCCATCTCGTCCTCCCTGTCGGTTATTTGAGGCGATCCTTCGCGAGATCAATAGCGGCCTGGCAGCATGCCCGGATATACAGCTCCGATCCGCTGCCGGAGACCTCCACCGGCCTGTGGTGCTGAGGACACTGCAGGCCCGCGAGCTTCTTCCGGATATGTTCCTGAGCTTTGCGAAGAACGACTTCCCGCAGCTCCTCCGCGAACCTCTCAGGGGTCACGTTCCATTGAATGCGCACCCTCATCGCTTAGCTCCTCCCGGAGAGATCAGGCCAAGCCTCCTTAAATGGCTGATGCGAACCCGTGCCGCCGAGTAAGAAACATTGAACGTCACGGCCAGACGCCAGGGGTCGGGGCCATGCTGCCGGATGAGGTCCAGGACGACAGGGAGCGGCATCAGGATCGCCTCGGCGATGCGGTTTGCCTGCCATTCCGGATCAGTGTAAGGAGGCAGCTCGTGACGGCGGTACAAGGTGATGTGCCTTCCATCCACCCACTCACGCTGCAGATGTTGCAGAAAGGGTCGGTGCAGGATCCCATGGACGGCCTCATGAACGGCCGTAAAGCGGGCGCGAGGATGCCCCTTATACAAAGCCTCGTAGGTCGAGGCGGAAATGCAGATCGTGCCGTCCGGATAGGTGATCCCTTCAATCCATGGCGGCAAATCCGCCGGTCCGGTCCTCAGCCGATAGCGCTCAAAAAGATAAAACTCGAAGAAATCCTCCACCGGAAAGGGGATCGGGCGGACCAGAAGATCCGCCCGATAATCGCGGACAATCCGAAGGCCGAGCCTCTCCGCTTGAAGATGGCCGATCCCCGGAACTCGAGGGACATGTAATCCCGCTACTGCCTCCATGTCCTCAATCCTCCTCCGATTGTTGTTCGAGAAGCGCAGTGATCGTTTTCAGCGTCTCCTCGCTCAAGTGTTCCCAGCGCCGGGCAAGGGCCAGAGCCGCTTCGGTCCGAACAAAGTTCTGATTCAGCGGCAGCTCCAGCACATCCCGTTCCTGCAGGGCGGCTCGCAGCAGGGGCTCCGGATCGGTCTCCAGGGCCTGAGCAATCTTCAGGATCAGTTGAATAGAAGGCGGTTTGCGAAGGCCGCGCTCTATGTCGCTCAGGTAAGCGGCCGAAAGCTTCACCTTTTGGGACAGCTCCCGTAGACTGATCCGCTTCGAAACCCGAATCTCTTGCAAAAGCTCTCCGAAGCGCATGAGAGCCCTCCACCCGTCCGTTTGTAATCTGTCTGCATATAGTTTACAACAGGCGACGGGAGCGGTCAAATTCTTGCCATCCGGAAATCCCTGGAACAGCCTGCTTTCTGCAGAGAAGATCTGAGGGGATCTATAGGATGCGACTCAGCTGAATTGCAGAACCATACACGAGGGTTTCTCCGCCGCCGCCGATCCCTCTCACCCCAATCGCTCCACCGCCGCCTCGAGATCTTTCTCCGACGGCCGCGTGTAGCGGGCAGTAGTATTTAGGGATTCGTGACCCAGAAGCTCCGCCACCGTGACGAGATCCGCCCCCGCCTCGCGGAGAAGGCGGGTCGCGAAGGTGTGGCGGAGCACGTGGGGATGCACATCCTCCAGCCCCGCCCTGCGGGCGTATTGCGCCACGATGCGCCAGACCCCGGAAGGGGTGAGCGGCCCCCGCCTTCCGATGAAAAGGCGATCGTCGGAAGTTGCCGGCCGCGCCGAGAGCCACTCCCGCAATGCCTCCCGGGCTTCCGCATTCAAAGGCACCTCCCGCACCTTCTCCCCTTTCCCGCGCACGATGAGCTTGCCCTTCCGCTCCGAGAGGACCACATCCCCCAGCCGCAGCGCGCACAGCTCCGATGCCCGGAGGCCGGTGTGGGCCAGGAGCAGAATCACTGCCCGGTGGAGCGGGTTCGGAGAACGTCGGGCTTCTCGAAGCAGACGACGCAGCTCCGCTTCAGAAAGGGCTTTGGGAGCGGGACGAGCCTGCCGGACGCCATTCAGGCGCGCGGCGGGGTTCGTCGGCAGAATGCCCTGCGCGACCAGGAAGGCGAAGAAGGAGCGGATCGCCGCCAGGCGGCGGTTGACGGTGGAGGGGGCGGCGCGGCGGACGGCGAGCAGATGCTGGCGGTAATCGCGGAGATCCTCGGGGAGGACGGCCTTTGGATCGAAGGCCTCTCCGTAGCGGCCCTCGATCCAGGCGATGAAATCCTGGAGATCTTTCCGATAGCCCTGGATGGTGCGCGGGCTTCTTCCGGCCCGCGCCAGATCCTCCAGGAAGGCCTCCACCAGGGGGTGAATGCCGGTCATTTGTGGGACCCTCCGAACATTATCTTGCGAAAGTTTCCGGGGATAAGGCCCCGGAAACCCTGCCTGGAGCATAGGGGCAAAGGGGGTTTTTGTCAAGTCAAGGGGCCTTGGATTGCGAAATTATCTTGCGATCCTCCCGGGCCGCTACCCCAGCAG
>JAUQQB010000085.1 GCA_030550075.1 Chloroflexota bacterium
CCCCCCTCCTCACGGCCCTTCAGGCCGTGGGGAGGGGGGATCAAGGGGGGTGGGGTCATTGGCTTTCATCTTCTCATAAAATCTGGATGAAGCAATAGTTACGAATTTTAGACAAATCTTTGGCGACCGGATAACCCGCCATGACCCTGAGATGGGATCAGCTCCGGTTTCGCTACCCCTTCCGTAAATACCAGACCATGGTCCTGAATCAGATCGCGGCCATCGTGGGCACCCCTCATGACGATCGCCGATATCACATTGTGGCCCCGCCCGGCTCGGGAAAGACGATCATCGGGCTGGAGCTCATCCGCCGATTCCAGCGGCCGGCGCTGATCCTCGCTCCCACCGTCGCTATCCAGATGCAATGGTATGAGAAAGTCCGGATGTTCCTCCCGGATGATGTCCCGCTGGAGGAATGGGCGACCACCACACCGGAGCGAGCCGCCCCCCTTCAGATCTTCACCTACCAGCGCCTGGCTGTCCAGGATCCGGATCGCTCATTCTCCGAATCCGCCTCGCGAACCGAATGGGCCGAGGAAGTCATTGCCCGCGGGCTGGCTGCCGATCCGGAAGAAGCGCAACGCTATCTCGATACCCTGAAAGCGCAGAACCCAACCGCCTACTGGCGGGAGATCCGCCGCCGCTATCCCCGCCTCAAGCGGCGCCTGTTGCGCGAGGATCCCACGCAGATCGCCCGCTTCCTCCATCCCAACGCCCTGGAGCTGATCGAGCAACTCGTCACGCAGAGAATCGGCGTGGTGGTCCTCGACGAATGCCATCACCTCCTGGACTACTGGGCCGTGGTCCTTCGCTATCTGATCGGGCGTCTGGATCAGCCCCGGGTCATTGGCCTGACCGCCACGCTCCCCAGCCCCGAGGATGAGTGGGGTTATGAAAATTACACGGCCCTCTTAGGGGATGTGGATTTCGAAGTCCCCACGCCCGCCGTGGTGAAAGAAGGGAATCTGGCCCCCTATCGCGAGCTGGCCTATTTCACCGAGCCCACGCCGGAGGAGCTGGCCTTTTTGCGGGAGCGGGACCGCATGCTCCACGCCATCCTGGATCCCGTCCTGACTTCGCCACGCTCTGTAGGCTGGCTGCGCGAAACCCTCCTGTCCAGAAGCACGGAAGAAGCGGCTTCCGATCCCGGGTCCTCTGAACTGGAGGCTGCGCCGCCTGTATGGAACGAGCAGGTGGAGGAGGATCCGCTCCTGGTCCTGGCGGGGCTGCGCTGGCTGCGCGCCCATGGGCAGCTCGCCGAATCCGATCCCATGCCGCCGGAGGCGCGCCGGAATCCCACCCTGGAGGACCAGCTGATCCTTCTGGAACGCTACGCCTTGCAGGTCCTCCTGCCCAGCCCGGATCCGGCGGATCATCAGCGCTTTACGGAGCTGGGCCGCCGCCTTCGTCCCTTCGGCTACACCCTCACGCCCAGAGGTCTGCGGCAAGGCCGCTCCCCGATGGATCTCATCCTCGCCTTTTCCGACAGCAAGATCCATGCGGCCCGGGAGATCCTGGTCGCAGAAAAGCGCGCGCTGGGCGAACGGCTCCGGGCCATCGTGGTGACAGACTTTGAACAGAGCGCCGCCGGGCTTCGACGGCTCCATCGCGAATCGGGCGGCCTGGATGCGGACCTGGGCAGCGGCCGGCGCGTCTTCCGGCAACTGAGCCGGGACCCCGAGATCGCCGAATTGCATCCGGTGTTTGTCACGGGCGAGTCCCTCTGGATCGCCGAGGACTTCTATCCGGCCTTTCAGGCTTTCTGGGAGGAATTCCGGAAGCAGCAGGAAAGGGGGATTTCGCTCTCTTTCCAGCGCCACGCGGGATATTACGAGGTGAAAGGCAAAGGCCCGGATTGGGGACCCCGCGTGTATGTCCCGCTCATCACGCGGGCAATGGAACAGGGCCTGACCCGGCTGCTGATCGGCACCCGGGGGATTTTCGGCGAGGGATGGGACGCCCTTTCCCTGAATGTGGTTATTGATCTCACCGGCGTGACCACCAGCGTCGCCGTCCAGCAGCTGCGTGGGCGTTCCCTGCGCCTGGATCCCGAATGGCCGCATAAGGTGGCCCACAACTGGGACGTGGTCTGCGTGGCCCCGGGCTTCGAGTGGGGCGATCACGACCTCCAGCGGTTTCGCAGGCGCCATGAGCATCTCTGGGGGATTGCGATGCCCGCCGCGCCAACCGATTATGTGCTCCGGCTCAGGATGGATCCTTATGAGGCGGCAGCGCTGCAGGAGCTGAAGGGACAGATCATCCGGGGCCTGTTCCATGTCGAGCCCGGCCTGGCCCTGCGCCTGGCCTCAGATCCTGAATCGTGGAAGCGCGTCCCGTATGAAAGGATCAACCCGATGATGTTGAAGGCCGCCGCCCGGCGGGAGGAAACGTATCGGGCCTGGGAGGTCGGCAAACCTTACTCGAACTTTGAGGGATATGCCGCCCGCATCCGGCTCCGCGATCCGCGCGTTCGGACCGTTCACACGTTGCGGGAGAGCGCGGCGACGCTGTGGCGGAGCCTCCGCTGGGCGCTGCTCGGCATCCTGTCGTGGAGCGGGCTGATCTTCGGGGAGCTGGCTTCAAGAACGCCGGAAGGGGCGGGGCCGGGATGGTGGGTGTATATGCTCGCCGCGAGCCTGACCATGGGAGCCGGCATCACGTTGTTCCGGAACCGTAAAACCATCGCCCGGGCGCTGCGGGTCCTTCTGCTCGAGCTTCCGCCGGATGCGATCCTTCTGGACATCGGGCGAGCGCTGCTCGCGGCCCTGCGGGAGGCCGGCCTGATCCGATCCGGGCTTTCCGAGGATCACCTGCAGGTGGTCCTGCTTCCGGACGGTGCCTGTTCCGTTCGGCTACATAATGCCCCGCCGGAGGAGGCCGCGCTCTTCATCCAGGCTTATCGGGAGCTGTTCGCCCCCATTCGCAATCCCCGCTATCTGATCATACGCCTGGACGATCGCCTGCCGGAGTGGCTGGCCGGGGGCCTGTGGAAGCGGCTGCGGGCGTGGATCCCTCCGGCCCTGCGCCGCCCCGTCTATTATCCCGTGCCTCAGGTTCTGGCCGCCAACCGCCCGTATGCGGAGGCCTTCGTCCGCGCCTGGGAGCGCTACGTGGGCCATGGCCAGCTCATCTACACGCGCTCCCCCGAAGGACGCCGCCATCTCTACCGCGCCCGCCTCCAGGAGAGCCATTCCGTCCAGGATCTGCTCGTGACGCTCTGGGGCTGACCCGAAATCTCCGGGCAGCCACATCAGAAGCGAAGAGGGAGTTGCACCATTCAGTTATGCAGCATCGGCGCGAAAGAAGCACCTGGAAGCAAGGGATGCTGGAGCGATACCTAACCCCTTGCGGCGGGTTTACGGATTTTCGGGGCGGGGCGGACTGCTTTCGACGGCCCATCCCGCCCCACGGGTCCTTAAAGAGGAAAGAGATCTTCCGGGGCCGGAGCAGGGCCCTGATCCCCACCCCGGCCCCGGAACCTCTCCATCGAAATTGAAGGGGAATGGAAACCTGCACCCCTGGGGAATCGGTCAATCTGACTGCGTCAACAACTCGGAGACGGTGAAAACCTGGCTGGACGAACGACCCCAGACCGTCGCGTCATACATCCCGCTCGCCTGCGCGGGCATCGCGATGAATTGCCCCGGCCGCACAGCCCGCGCCAGATAGGTCGCTCGCCAGGTGGTCCCTGTTTCGGTGATGAAGAAGATCGCGCGATCCCCCCATACCTCCTTGTTGTTGTATCCATACTCCTGCCAGTAAAAACGCTCTTCCCCTGCCAGCGCGTCGTGACTGGTGGTATTGAGCCGCTCGTTCAACGCCTCCAGACCGCCTGGCAGCGGATCCTCCACAATGAGATAGAACCCTTCCCTGGGCAGGGTGACCTGCAATTCCACCTGCACCAGCTGGCCCGGCCGGGCGGTGGTGATGAGCCGACCGGTTGTTGGATCCCGGTAGATTCGTTTGACGCCGATGTTCCCGGCCGCCTCAATTTGCTCCCGCGCCAGATAGAGCCGATTGTTGACCACATAGTAAAGCGACCCGCCTCCATCGCACTGGATGCGGAGGCGGTTCGAGCCGGGGCGCAACCGGGCCGCCGGGATCTTCAGGGTGATCGCTGGCTCCCCCCGCCCCAGTTTCCCCTTATGGATGACCACCTCATTCGCCTCCACCCGGCAGATCGTATCGGCCGTCCGTTCCTCAGCTGCCAGCAGATAATCCGTCAGTGCAAGGATGGCATAGGCAGTCTCGTTCGTGCTACCCCAGCCATCTGACCGCCGCTGGTCCATCAGCCAGCGAACCACCCGCGGGATCAACGGATGATCCGGCCGGATATGAACCAGAGCGTCCAGAGCCATCGCTGTGGTGCGCGTCGTGGAGGCCATCGTCTTCTGATAGTAATGCCCCTCGTAGGCCTCGCCCGCCCACCACGCGAACTCCCCCCGCACCGTGGCCTGCGCGAGGAGCCCCTCCAGGACCGCCTGGGCTTCTGAACGGGCACCCAGCTCATGGAGGGCCAGCGCCAGCGCAGCCCGGCTGAAGAAATCCAGCTTCTCCTGTTCCCGGACCATCGCCAGCGTTGCGTCCCGGTTCCCATGCCCGGCAATGGCCATGCTGTAGAGCGCATACGCGCGGGTCCGGGAATCCATCCCGTCCAGATGCTCGTTCAGCCAGTTCACCCCCCGCTGAATGACCTGGGGATCTACCTCATACCCGGCCTCCCGGATCATCGTCAGGCCAAATATGACCCAGGCAGTCTGGTAATCGTGGCTGGCATCATCCCACCACCAGCCCCAGCCGCCGTCGTTATGCTGGAAACCATAAAGGCGCTGAAGGCCAGCGTTCACCTTCGGCGGCAAGTCGGCCAGGAGCGTCGGCGTGGAGTATCCCAGTTGATGGAACGCGCGCGCCACCACCGCCGTGGGCAGGGCCTTGCTCATCGTCTGCTCCACGCAGCCGAACGGATACCCGGTGAGATACTCCAGCCCCAGAAGGACACCGCCGGCAAGGGAGCGGGCGAGCTGAACCTCCACGAAGCTCTCATTCAGAGCATCCGTCGGAAGGACAACCGTCGTCTCCCAGGCCCCCTGGAATTCGCCGACCTGGGATTCCACCTGAGGCACCGCCAGCGGGCGCACCGGGAGGACCGTCTGGACCGCATCCCCGGCGATGGGCGAGCGGGCGCTGATCGTAACCGTGACCGCTCCCGCTGATTGGGCCCGGGCCGCCCAGCCGACGATCCGCGCTGTGCCGGGAGCCAGCGCGAGGGTCTGGGTCAGAGGAGAAGCCACCTCCAGCCCGCCCTCCCACCGGATGCGGATCGTGAGGGTCTGAGAGAGCGCGGTGTAGTTATGCACAAAAGCGGAAAGGAAAACCTGATCGCCCGCGGTCAGGGCGCGTGGCAGCAAGGGACGGACCACAATGTCCTGACGGGTAACGATGCGGGCGACCGCCTCTCCGACGCGCGTGTCCGCGGTCACCGCTTTCGCCGTCATACGCCAGGTGGTCAGGCTGTCCGGGAGGTCAAGGGTCAGCGTGACGACCCCATCGGCATCCGTGGTAAGGGCTGGAAGCCAGATCGCCGTGTCCGGGAAATCGCTTCGCGGGTTGGCGGCCGAAATCTCTCCCTCCCCGCCCCCACCTATGCCATCGCCGCCGATATAGCGTCGGAGGGCCATGCCATCATAGGTGCGAACGATGTGCTCCCGCCGGCCATAGAAGGCCTCATAGATGGGACCAGCCAGCTCCTCGCTGAGGGTGAAGATCGCTTCATCCACCAGTGCCAGGGAAACCTCCGCGTTCGGGACGGGCGCGCCCTGCGCATCCGTAACGCGCACGGTGAACCCGGCCCTCTGACGGGGCGCGTAGCGGGTCCGGTTCGGTGTGATGATGACGGTCAAGCGTCGGTCGACAGCGGGAACGGAGAGCTCCACAGTCGCCGTGCGAAGCTGGCTGTCGGAGAGCGAATAGCTGATTCCCTCGAGAGGGATCGCCGTGTCCTGGGGCTCCCAGACGTTCACCGTCACGAAGATGTTCGGGGCGTCATCTGGCTGAATAGGGATGTCCACCACCGTGACGGGCGGGGTTAGCAGGATCGGCTGGGCCCGCCGCGTGGTTCCCCGCTCGAAGGTCAGCAGCGCCGGCCCACCGACCGATGACTCGATGAGCAACCGGGCGACATCCCCCGGAGCATACTGAGGCTGGTCCGCGAGGATGCGCAACTCGCCGCCCGCCCTCTCCCCCCACCAGGTTCCGCTGAAAACGGCCAGCCAGGTGGAGGCGATCACTTCATGGCCCATACGATCCCGGGCAATCGCGCGAAGCTCATACCAGCCGGGCTTCTCCGGGACGAAGGGGATGGTCGCCACGCCATCGCTCCGCGTGGTGACCGTGATGGCCTGGACCACGTCGGTATATGCATAGTCCCGTGGATTCCAGCGGGCGAGCTCCAGGCGGACGGTCCGATTCGGGACGGGCTCATCGAAAATCGTCCGGGCGGTGATCCGGATGGTGAATGGTTGTCCGGGC
Source organism: Chloroflexota bacterium (assembly GCA_030550075.1). Taxonomy (GTDB): domain Bacteria; phylum Chloroflexota; class Anaerolineae; order Thermoflexales; family Thermoflexaceae; genus Thermoflexus. The sequence goes on from JAUQQB010000085.1 coordinate 6,529, forward strand.
GGGTGGAGATAACCGCCCGGGTCCAGGCTCAGGAGTTCCGCGGTGGGATACACCTCTACGACGGCAAAATGGCTGACTGCCTGATTGCTTCCATCATCCACCGTCGCTTCCACGCCCCAGAGGGCGCTCTGCCGCATCCAGCCCCAGGTGTAATCTCCTTCCCGCGGATATGCAGCCGTCCACGTGAAGGTGAAGCGGCCGCTGGCATCGGTGGTCCCGAGAATCGGAGAATAGGAGGATGGATACCAGGCATATTGCGGCCCCGGAGGGCATTCCTCCCAGCAATAACGCTCGCCGAGCCTATAGATCTTCACCTCCACCAGCGCGCGGGCGACCGGCTCGCCGAAGAAGTATCGGCTCTCTATGGTCACCGAAATGGTCTCCCCGGCGACGTAACGGGCGCGATCGGGGATCACCCGGACCTGGTAATCCGGCTTGCGGTAGTCCTGAACCTTGAAGATCTGCCGGTGGGCTTCGCCATCTACCACCATCTCCACTGCGTAGTCGCCCAGCATTGCGCCTTCAGCCAGCGCGAACTGGCCGTGGACGGTCCCGAAGGCGCTGGTGGTCAGCTCGAAGGTCTGGACGACATTGTTTCGCGCATCCCGGATCCGGACGGTGACCGCAGTTCCCGGAGGCGGCAGGGAGAGGACTGCGTCCTCATCGCGGCGCAGGATGCCCTTGAAGAAAACCTTCTGACCCGGTCGGTAAATCGGACGATCTGTGTAAATATAGGCGGAATACCGGCGGGCCGGGGGCGCTGGCCGCCACCAGTCCCACCACGAGCCGGAGGGGCTGCGCCATTCGTTGCTCAAACCGGCGACGGTGAGGTCGTTGCCCACTCGCGCGACCACGATCAGAGGCTGTGGATCCCGGGGAACCCATGTCCGGTAAATGCCCTGGTCGTCCGTGAGACCCTGGGCCACCAGACGTCCATCGCGGGCATAGATAGCCACCTCGCCCCCGGAGACCGGCCCGCCGTGGATCCTGGTAAGCCAGGCCATGATCTGTCCCTCGGCCTGTTTCAGCATCAGAACGTGGCGGGTCAGGATCAGGAACATCTGATCCATCATCCCGATGGCGTGGGCCTTCATGTTCAGAATATAGAGGCCAGGAGGGACATCCGGCGGGATAATCACCTCATGAGGCGAATCCCACGACTTCTCGTTGTGGGCGGCCATCTCCCATCGGCGCGCCAGTTTGGTCCCTTCCAGGGAAATCGGTCGCTTCTCCCAGCCGGCCACCCCCCGGAAGCCGGAGGCATACCGATCCAGGAACTGAGGGAGCGTTACTTCGTAGAGCTCGAAGGTCAACGAGACAGCAACGGAACCAAAGAGACGGAACTGAACCGCCCGGCGGCCATCCGCATCCAGCACTTGAGCGTTGGGGCCCCAGCCGAAGTCGGCGATGTTCTCCGGGATGCCGGTGCGGAAAGACCATACGTAAGGTTCCATCAGAAGGGGAGCGCCGGTTTCATCCCGTGCCGATGGCGCAATGGTGACCGTATAGACTGTCATGGGCCACAGCGGCTCTGAGGGACGGAAAGTCATGGTGGTCTCCACCCACTGGAACTCGCCGGGCACGCTCGGGGTGATCAAGAAAGCGGCCCGGACACTGTCCCAATCCATCGGCCGGTCAAAGATGATCCGGATCGACGAGGCTGGCAGGACCTCATCCCCATAGGGATGGACATCCAGAATAGGTGGCGGGGTGGTCCACTGAAGCGGCGGCATGGGTGGAAAGGGATAGCCCGATGCATCCCGCAGGCCTTCCCCCAGGACAATCGTGATGGTCGTGTTCGCCGGAAGCCGCTTTCGAGGATGAAAGATGAGCGCCCGCTGCGTCGCATCCCACTTCCACTCTCCTTCCAGCGCGGGCTCCACCCGGAGGGCCTCCTGGACGGTCTGAGGATCCACGTCGTAGTTGAAACGGATCGCGAGCGGAGCATTCTTCTGCTCCCGGCGTGGTCCGGTGAGTGTGGCCGGCACCGGAAGCGAATAGCTCCACCGATAAGCCCGACCCAGCGGGACGCCGTTTCGATCCGCGGCGAAGGGGGCGAGGGTGAACGAATAGGACATCCCGGGCGTGAGCGGGACGGTCGGGCGCAGGAGCACGGCGTTGCCCTCTTCCCCGCGAAGCTCCAGGGGCAATGGCGGCTCCACCGAGAGGGCCGCCCGGACGCTATCAGGGTTCATCGGGCGGCTGAAGACGAGCCGGATCGTCGGAAGGCGGAGATTCAGAAGCCCTCCGGGAGGAGAATATTCCAGAAGCGCCGGCGGAGGAAGCGGAGATGGGGAAACGGTCGGCGATGGAGAAGGCGAGGGAACAGGCGAAGTCGCAGGAGGGGTCTCGGTCGAACGCAGGGCACGGCAGGAGACCAGGATCAGGAATAATAAGGCCATTCGCAAGATCCTGCGCAGATCCACCATACTGCCTTACCCCAATACCGGATTTGTCCTCCTCCCCAGGATTATATCCCACATTCCGCACCTTGAGAAGACAAAAATAGGATTTTGTGGTATCCTTCAGGGACAGGAGGATACCAATGGCCGAGGTCAAATATACGACCCAACGCCTGGATCATTTGGGCATCGTGGCGGGTA